>PHBE01000011.1 GCA_002841885.1 Deltaproteobacteria bacterium HGW-Deltaproteobacteria-18 | reverse complement strand
TGCCGAACAGATGCCCCTGGTAAAAATGGCGATGTAAGAATGGCGGAGATTCCACCTAAAAATCAGGCGAATCTGTTCAAATAAACTGAGCCACTTCTAGAGTGACCTGCTGATGACCTGCTGGGAAACTTCAGACCTCTCAATTCTTGAGGGTGACCTGCCGGAAAACTTCGGACCACTCAATTCTTGAGGGTTTCCCCATGGTTCAGGTTTTTTCCATGCTGTCGTCAGAAGTTTTCGAGCATCATGTTGTTCAGGCTTGAGTATGGGCAGATGGATTTGTAATGTCTGCTCCATTCTTCAGTCAAATCTCTTGCTTTGGTTCGACACCGGAATCATCCCATTCACTGGCGCTTATTTCGTATACGGCGATCCTTTGATCCAGCGTGGCAGAATTTTGAAGTCAGGATTCACAATGCTTTTTGTCCGATCATACAGGGGCGTTTTTATCGCTGCGAGATTCAGGATAGTATGGATGAGATTGTCTGTCTGGTAGGGACGCTTAGTATTCAATTCAATAATTCTAGTATCACGCATCCATTGTTCATAATTCTGCGATATTTTCAAGACAAATGGTATTTCGTAAACGTTTCGGCTTGTTGAAGATCCTGCGTGGCCGAACCGCTGTTCAGTGTCAAAAACTTCCTCTCCATGATCAGAAAGGTATAAAATCGCCCATGATTCGTAGCTACGTTCTTCAAGTAGTGCAAATATACTGCTAACAACAAAATCAGTGTATAGCATTGATGAGTCATAGTCGTTTATGATCTGAGAAACCTGATCATGCCCGAGATAATTCTTGAATGACGAAGTTTCAGGGGGAGTCTCTGTGAACCTAAAATTAGTTCTATGGATGGGGATGCGTTCCTTGTATGATGTGTGACTTCCGAGAAGGTTGATCACTATCAATTTTTTTGGTGCAGGATCGTCTATGACATCGAGTACATGTGGAATGATATATTCATCGTAGTGGTGGGCAGGCGTAAGATTTTGTTTGAGTGACCATAACGAATCTGCACGCTGAGCCAGTATCGGTACTATGCCAGACCCTGGCGATTGTTTGGAAAATTGAGCGCTGATCCAGAATGTTTTAAAATCTGCGGCCTTAAAAATATCAAAAATCGTAGTTGTGTATTCTGTATTGTTCAAGTCTGCCATAGTTAGCATCATTCCAATTGACTTTTGCGTAGTCGGAGCTGATGAAATCACATCATTAAAAACATATAGATTTTGTATATGTTCCATGTCTGGAGTTGTTTGTCGCGGATATCCGTACAAATGCATATTTTTTCTAGTTGCTGATTCTCCTATGATTAGAACAATAGTTAGGTTGTCTGAATACATGGATTCTGCTGGATAATTATAACATTTTTTTTAATGTATTCGCAATTCGTAATTCTTTTTCAGCAGTGAGAAACTTTTTTATAATTTTTGTGGGAAAGTAAGGGTCAAATGGTGTTCTAAAATCGCGTAATGCAGAAAATGGAATATATAGTAAGGATATAATAATCATTGAAATTATTTTGTCTTTTCTATTCAATATATAGTTGTCTGATTTTATAATTAATTTTCTTGTAATTATATAATAAATAAAAATATATATTGATAGTATTGATATGACTTCATAGTTTAAAAATGATTTAATGTATTCTATGGATTCGTCTAAGTTTGTTGCTAAAAATGCAGTTGCGCTTTCGGTGTTAAATTCATTTCCGTATAATATGACGTGTCCTGTATGTATTGTGCCAAATAAAATACAAATGAAATAAACAGCATAGAAAATATATTTTCTATGCGATCCAAATAGTATTAACAATATTGTTATTATGCAAAAAGCTGGAATTAAGTGAACTGTTAATGTTAATTCTATTTTATTTTTTATATATATTAAATTTATTATGTATATATAAATTGTAAATGAATACAGGTAGGCGAAGGTGTAAAATATTTGATAAAAAACATTACATATTTTAATATTTAATTTTATTTCAGTGATTTTGTTTTCGTAACTATTTTTCATGCCGTATCTCGCAATATTATAATACAATAAATTTTTTTCATTAATACAATTGTGCATGTTTTTTATAAATAATTATTTTGTTTATTATTCATATAAATTAAATAAATAATTTTTCTCAGTTTTTTTCTATAATATAGTTAATTATACCTATAATTATTATTAACTATATGTATGTTATCTAGTATTTGTTTCGTTTTTTTTGATTGAAGGTGCATTTATTGATTTTAATATAGCTAAAAAATTGTCGCAGATTGTGTGGCAGATGTGTTTTTGCGCAGCATAGTTAAGTGCTTCAAAAATTATTAGACGTGGGCTGTGGAGGCTTTGTTTTGAAAAAAATGTTTTTTTTCGGCGCAGCATTCCATTGATCCATGCTCAGTAATCTTGGAATAAAAGCATAGAATTTGATGGAAATTTGAGATGAGGCAATGGATTTGATCGGCGTTGATTACTTTCGATTGAAATATTGCAATAGATAGAATCTTAAAAATCGGCTTTCGACGCCGTTACGCAGGAGAGTTGGGTATTCATATCAAATTTACAATTATCGCCACCGGGAATAAAGGGTAGAAAATTCTGGATTCACAGTTCGGACATGTTCACAAATACGGAGGATGCATGGACGTTGGCATCAAGAAAAGACATGGGGTCAAGTCTCGTTTTGACTTTTCTTAATGCCCATCGAATAGACATATTCTCCTTCAAATCGGAATCTGGGCCAAATCTTAAAATTGAACCATCATATAAAGGCAATGACACTAGATCTTCCCTTGAAAAAAGCGACTTTCATTGACCAGCAATCGTAGTCACAATTTTTTCCGTACCGTCGCTATAATATAAGTTGCGCTCACGGCAACTACCTCTTTTGTAACACATAATCCACGTTAGAACTGCCAAACAACACGTACATAATGCCAATAAAAAAGCCACCCGCAACCGGATGGCTTCTCCTCGATTCGTCAGACACAACGCGCAAACCCACACCAGAACCCACAGAAAGAAAAAAGGGTCCCAGTCTTTCGACTGGAACCCTTGTTCTCTAATGGCAGGGCCGATGGGACTCGAACCCACGGCCTCCGGCGTGACAGGGCGGCGATCTGCTCCAGGGCCTGGGACGCGGACTGCGTCGTGCCGACGATATCCACGCCGCCGAGGTCGGACAGCAGAGAGGACAGTGCGTCCAGGGGGGGCAGGCGGATCGTCGTCCACGAGAAGGCCGCGGATGGAAGGCGTGTCGTGTGTTGTCCGGAAACCCGGGTGGAACGTGCCACAGGCAAGGCGCCTTTACGGTCGAAATCTTCAGCCGGCGACCAGACCGCGCATGGACACGGAACCCAAGGTGACCCGTTCGTTGAAGAAGGTCACGGGCTCGCCGGGGTCCATGGCCCCGAGCACGGACAAAAGTGGAAGATAATGCTCCTCCGTGGGGATGGCCTGGCGCGCGTGGGGCAGGTCGCCGTAATCGACCAGCGCCTGGTGGTTCCCCTCCCCGATCAGCCGGGCCATGGCCGCGTCGGACTCCACGGCCCAATCGAACCCTTCATCCTGCCAGGCCATGGTTCCCAGATTGTGGACCATGTTTCCGCTGCCAACGAGGAGCACGCCGTCCTGGCGCAGGGAGGCCAGCTCACGGCCCAGCTCGTAGTGGAAATCCGGCGGGGCCCCGGCATCCAGGCTCAGCTGCACCACGGGGACGTCGGCCCGGGGGTACATGCGGCACAGCACGGACCAGGCGCCGTGGTCCAGGCCCCAGGAGCGGTCGTGGCGGATGCGGGCGTAGCGCGTGGAGTCCATGACGCGCCGCGCCAGGGCCGGGGAGCCGGGGGCCGGGTATTCCACGTGGTTCAGTTCGGCCGGGAAGCCCGAAAAGTCGTGGAGGGTCTCGGGTCGCTGGGCGGCCGTCACGCACGTCCCGTCCGTCTCCCAATGGGCTGAGATGCAGACGATGCCGCGCGGCCGGGGCAGCGTCCTGCCAAGCTGGGCCCAGGTGCGGCTGAATTCGTTGTCCTCGATGGCGTTCATGGGGTTTCCGTGACCGACGAAGAGGAGGGGCATTTTCAGGCGTGACATGTTCGAACCTTTCTATGTTTTGATGTTGGTGAAGACGCGGGTCCAGGCCAGGGTCAGGGCGATGGAGAAGAGGGCGGCGACGATGCCGAGCGCCACGTCGTACATGGGCGGAGCGGCCAGGGCCAGGCGGATGAACAGCGTTGACAGGGCGTAGCCGGAGTTGCGGAAGACCGCATGGAAGGAGGGCCTGAAGCATTGAGAGATGAGCACCACAAGGATGTCGGTGAATATGAGCAGGTTGTAGAAGACCGGAAAGAAATCGATGTGGGGGAGGCCCGCGATCTTGTTGTACAGGTTGCCAAGACCCAGAACGAAGAAGGTGATGAGGATCAAAAGGGCGATGCCTTTTTTCGCGGCCACGAACCGAAACAGGTCGTGGGGCAGGCCCATGTCCTGTTTTTTTCCAGGCTGGATGCGATAATAGACGCCAAGCAGGGCGAAAATGGCCAATGCGCCGAATCCATAGCCAAGAATGTGGAAGACGGGAGTCAGTTCCGTGCCGACGGTGATGGGCTCTGCAAAGTAGGACAATTCCTTGAAGGCGTCGCGCAGCAGAATGAGCGACAGAATCTCGAACTGTTTGCCCACGGATTTGGAAAAGGAGCAAGGCAGGGTGAAGATGAGGCTGATGACTTCAAGGATCAGTACCAATGTGAACGCCAGGTTCACCGCGTGGAAATGGTTGGTGGGCGTGTGCGCGGCCAAGGAGGCAGGGAGCAGGCCCTGCCGGTTCAGTTCTATGCTGACGAGCGCGCCCAGGAATACGACGATCAATCCCAGTGCAAAACGTCGGTGCATGCGCTCATGCTCCCAGAAATGGTGCAGGGGGTCGAACATGTAGGTCAAGCGCTCGAACAGAAAATCCATGGGCGGTCTCCGGTTTTTTTTCTATAAATATCTGGATGTTATTGAAACAGCTTCGCCAAGATAAGATTTGCGTACTTCATCGCTGACCACTTCCAGGCTGCCGAAGAAAGCATGGTGCAGGACTTCCATCCCGCAAAGCTCGAAGATGCCAGTGTCCGTGGTCAGAGACATGGCTTCGTGCATTCCCTGGGACGTGTAGAACGGGCTGGGCAGCCCTGTCGTGTTGAAAATGAGGACCTTTTTTCCGTTCAAAAGTCCTTTCACGGTGTCCCCTTGCGGGCAATAGGCAAACCCCTGGCAAAAGACCCGGTCGACATAACCTTTGAGCATGGCCGGCATTCCGGTCCACCATATCGGGTAGACAAAGGTGAGCAAGTCGGCCCATTCGATGAATTCCTGTTCCTGTCTGACGTCCGGTGGGGCCATCGCCGCCGGGTTGTCCACATCCATTTTGGACAACACTGGATTGAATGCTAATCCGTATAAATCCCGGCAACATGTATCGTGCCCCAGCGCTTCGGAAACAGCCTGCACCGAATCGGCAATGGCGCGGTTGAAGCTTGTGGCACTGGGGTGGCAGAAAATGATCAGGTGGTTCATGGCATCCCCTTGTTGGTGCGTGCATTACGTGAAATCGGTCCGGACTGCCTTCCCGGGATTCCCGGAAAAGGAATGCGGGATTATGGCGCACCATACGACAAGGGTGAAAATCTTGAAAGCGATATTTGTCCAGCAAGGAGTATTCGACACAAAAATAATTGCAGGTCAGGTTTGCCGCAAAAGGTCCAGAACCTGATCGGGGTTTGGGATACGTCGTGTTTGCTGTTTGGAATATATAAGCGTGTCGCCGAGCAGGACTTCGAAGTCGCCTCTGCTCCCGCGCGTGAGGGATACGGTGGCTCCTGCATCGGCGCGCAATCTGTCCGCAAGACTTGCGGCGCGTTTTTCATAGCCCAGTCATAGGGCGCAGTAGACGATTTGTATCTGCATTGTGTTGTGCCCCTGCATTATTGCGTTCATTTTTGAAAGAATTCCGTTTCCTTGAGTTCGCCGCCTTCAAATGTCAGGACGAAATAGCCTCCGCCTGCCTCATAGGTCAGCTGTGTGATGTAAAGCAGACGTTCTCCGCCGCTGCGGCTTGTCCTTGTGACCTCACCGATGCGGTCTTCCCACCGAGGATCGCCGCATTTTTGGCGTACCTTGGTGATGATGGTCCCGGGCGTCATGAGGTCGCCCTGGCAACGCATGTCTGCGGACTGGACCGGATTGGCGAGAAATAAAAGCAGGGCAAGAAAAAAAAAGTGCTTTCTCATTGGGCTGTCTCCGATTAATTGAGTACGTAGGTCTTCTAGGCCTCAATAGAATCACGAGTAAAGAGGATATTATGAACCATCGAGTCGAGAAAGACTCTCTTGGAGAACGCAAAGTTCCGGTGAATGCCTATTATGGTGTGCAGACCGTGCGTGCCATGGAGAATTTTCAGGTTACGGGAATTCCCATCTCCCACTATCCGTTGCACATTGAGGCTCTGGCGTGCATCAAACAGGCTGCGGCCCTGGCCAATCTGGAGCTCGGCCTGCTCGATGCGGACATTGCTGATGCCATCCTGGGCGCCTGCCGGGAAGTGCGCGAAGGGAAGCTGAACGATCATTTTGTGGTCGACGTCATCCAGGGCGGGGCCGGAACTTCGGTCAACATGAACATGAACGAGGTTGTCGCCAACCGGGCGCTGGAGCTGATGGGACGCGCCAAGGGTGAATACGGGTTCTGTCATCCCAACAACCACGTCAATCTGTCCCAGTCCACCAACGACGTATACCCCACGTCTCTTCGGATCACGGCCATTTGGAAGATCCGGGAGCTGGTGAGCGCAATGAAGGATTTGGTCGATGCCCTGACCTGCAAGGGCGAGGAGTTCGCTGACGTGCTCAAAATGGGCCGAACCCAGCTGCAGGACGCCGTGCCCATGACTCTTGGGCAGGAGTTCACGGCCTGGGCCGTGACCGTGGGCGAGGACATCGATCGCGTTCAGGAGTGCCGCAAGCTCCTCATGGAGATCAACATGGGCGCGACGGCCATCGGTACGGGCATCAACACCGTTCCGGCCTACGCGGCCTTCGTATGCGAGAAGCTGGCCCACATCACGGGTCTGCCCCTGACGAAGTCGCCCAATCTGGTGGAGGCTACGTCGGACACGGGGGCATTTGTGCAGCTGTCGGGCGTCTTCAAGCGGGTGGCAGTGAAACTTTCAAAGATATGCAACGATCTTCGCCTGCTTTCCTCCGGGCCTTACGCAGGGCTCGGCGAGATCAACCTGCCGCCTCGTCAGCCGGGTTCGTCCATCATGCCCGGCAAGGTCAATCCGGTCATCCCGGAAATGGTCAACCAGGTCTGCTTCCAGGCCATCGGCAACGACCTGACCGTGACCATTGCCGCAGAACATGGACAACTCGAACTCAATGTCTTCGAGCCCATAATTGCTTTCAACCTGTTCCAAACCATGGACATGCTTTTGCGGGCCATGCGGATCCTGAAGGACCGCTGCATTGTCGGGATCACCGCCAATCGGGAGCGATGCGCTCAGTTGGTCCGCGCTTCGGCCGGGATCGTGACGGTCCTGGTGCCCTATCTTGGCTACGATGAGGCGGCCTCAATCGCCAAGGAGGCCGCGACCAGCGGGAAAGCGGTGTATGACCTCGTGCTGGAAAAGGGCCTTATGTCCAAGGACGAACTCGAGGACGCCTTGGATCCGATGAAGATGACCCACCCGCGCATGGTGCGCTCCAAGAGGGGTTAGGCTTCCTCCTGCCAGATTGCGCCGATGAGCCTGACCGCATTTGTGATGAGGCGGTCATCGTCGCGTCTGGCGAGCCAAGCCAGGCTCAGGGGCACCTGAATTTCGCCCGGCTCCCATATCACCCCTGCCCCCTGCCTCGCCACATCCTCCGCGTCGTTCCTGCGCAGGAGCGTCACGCCTATCCCGCCAAGAGCCAGCTCCTTGACGATGTTCTCGTCAACCGCCTCGGTCACTGTGTTGGGCCGCACCCCTGCCTCATTCATGCGTTCTTGGCAGAGGAGATGGAAGGGGCACTGGCAGGTGGTCCAGACCCAGGGCATGGCCGCGATGCGCTTCCAGTCCAGTGTGGCCGGATCGTCGGCCATATGCTTTGGTACGACTATGCTGACCGGGGTGGTCGCCAGCTGACGCATGCCAATATCTGGTCCGAGCCTGGAGCCGAAGGCGAACCCCATGTCCATCTCGCCACGCTTGAGCATTGCTTCGGTGGTCAGGGTCTGGCTGATGCAGAAGGTCAGGGTTACCTGCGGCATGGCTGAGGTGACGGTACGGATGACGCGGTTCAGGCGCAGGAAGGTCGGGTCGGTGTTGAGGCCGATATTCAGGTTGCCGCAGACCTCTGCCCGCAGACCGATGGCCGCGCGTCCCATTTCCCTGGCTTTGTCGAGCACCTCTTCGGCGTGGGGCAGCAGCGCCTCGCCGGCGCGGGTCAGGCGCATGCCCTTGGCCTGGCGGGTGAAGAGGCCCACGCCCAGCTCCTCCTCCAGATTTCTGATCTGGGTGGAGAGGGCGGACTGGCTTAGGTGCAGCCCTTCCGACGCGCGCGTAAGGTTGCCGGTGCGGGCCACGGCTTGAAAGGCAGTGAGTTGGTGAAATTCCATTCTTGCTCCGTTCGAAAATATCGAATGCTGCCTTCGCAAATCACTATTGGATTTGTCAAACTCCGCCCGGTAGTCCAACGGGCACACAAGGAGTACCTATGCGCTCGCGAAAACTCGGTCCAGTTCTACTGACTGGCTTCATCATCGGACCCATCCTGGGATCAGGCATCATTATTCTCCCCCCCCTGGTTTTCGGGCTGCTTGGGAACTGGGCCCTGCCTGCTTGGGTAGTCATTACCCTTGTTGGAGCGCTATTTGCGTCGGTATTCGGGAGCCTCAGCATCATTTTTCCCGGCGACAACGGTGTAAGCCAATGTGTGGCCAGTGCTTTCGGAACAAGGGCCAAGACTCTGACATCGTTTTTTCTTATGGGCGCGGTCTGCGTCGGGCCTGTGGCCGTGGCGCTGACTGCGGCCAGTTATCTTGGCCTCGGCGACCATGTGCCTGACGGGTTGGTGGCATCGGGGTTGGTAGGAGTCATCTGGCTGCTGCTTCTGCGCCGTATCAGTGCTCTTGGCAGCGCGGCCTTCGTCCTTTCCTCCGGCGCGGCCCTGCTGCTGCTGGTGGGCGGCGTGGGCTGTCTGCTTTCGGTGCCGACGGTGCCTATGCCGTCGGAACCCTTGGAGCCGGTACGATTCGGTTATGGTCTTTTATTGCTGTTTTGGACCGTAGTGGGATGGGAAATTATCGGAAACTATTCCGCAGAGATACGAAATCCGGAGCGCACCATCCCGCAGTCCGTGGCCATGAGCGTTTCGGTCATCGCCGCTGTGACGCTGATCGTAGCTGCCGCCATGCAGAGCGTGGGCGGCAGGAGTATGACAGACATCCTTGAACCGATATTCGGCACGGGTAGCGTCGTGCTCCTGTCCGTGCTGGCCGTGGCGCTGTGCCTTGTCACGGAACTGGCCTTCACCGGTGCCGTGTCGCGGCTCGTGTCGGCCCTGGCCGTCGAGGGAACGCTGCCCGCTTTTCTGGGTCGCCGAAATGGAGGGGGTGCACCAGCTGCCGCCGCCACGGTCCTCTCGACGATCCATCTCGGCGTTCTGGCGCTGAACCTGGCCGGAGTGCTCAGCGTTGAAAAGCTGGTGGCTGTGGCCAACGCCTTTTTTCTAGCCAACGCCATCATGGCCCTGTTGGCCGGGGCGCGTATTCTCCCCTCCAGGCTCATGCGGGTCCTGTCCGCGATTCTGGCCATGGTTTTGGGGGGGATGCTGGCCATGTCCTCCTGGCCGATCCTGCTTGTCTTGGGTGCCATGACCGCTTGGGGGTTGGGCCGGCGCGCTACGATCGCACCTCGCGGAGACAGGGTGCTCGACGCACCCTGAACCACGTATCCTGCCGGGAGGATTGGCCGATTTGCCGGCCTTGACGAACGAGGCGGAAACGGCCAGTTTGCGCCAATGTTCCGGATCTTTTTGCGCGAGCTGCCGCAATATCTGCAGGCAGCGCCCTTCCCCCATCTGACGACGGTCAAGGTTTCCATTCTTGCCGTGGTTTCAGGCTGCGAAGCCTGGTTCATCCTGAACCAGGCCGAGGCGTCCAAAACCGCCTGGATCTGGTTGGTACTGACAGCCCTTTTTGCCTGGGGTGTGGTCTTGTGCCAAGCTGACGCCTTTTCGCGTTACCGCGAGTTCAAGCGTCTGCGCAGGCTTCTGGTCCGTTACGGTTTCCGGCCCCGCGTTTTTCAGCTTGTTGCCTCCTCACGCTGCCAGCGTGACGCCGCGCTGCTGGCAGCCCGTCAGGCTGGTTGTCGGGCCCAGGCGCGCCGCGTCTTCCGCGAGTTGGGCTACCGCTGGTACCACATCCTGCCAGATGCCATCGTCGCCAACCCCCTGTATTTTTTTCATCCCAGATTTCTGCGCTCCACCTTTGTGCCGGGCAAACGCGGCTAGCTCTTCCTCGAAAATTATAAAGGAGCCGCGGGGCTCCTTCATGATCTGACGACTACCAGTTTTCGGCCAGCACCTCGAAGTGGGCCTGTGGATGGTCACAGGCCGGACAGTGCTCGGCGGCCTTCTTGCCTTCATGCGTGTAACCGCAGTTGCGGCAGCGCCAGGTGATTTTCTCGTCCTTGGCAAAGACCCGTCCGTCCTCGATGTTTCTGGCCAGAGCACGGTAGCGTCGCTCGTGTTCTTTTTCGGCCACGGAGATGGCCTGCATGACCTGGGCGACCTCCGGGAAGCCCTCTTCCCTGGCGACCTTGGCGAAATCGGGATACATGTGCCCCCACTCGTGCTTCTCACCTTCTGCGGCATCCAGGAGGTTTTCGAGGGTCGTCCCGATGCGTCCGGCAGGGAAGGTCGCGGTGATCTCGGTTTCGCCGCCTTCAAGGAGCTTGAAGAGGGATTTGGCGTGAGCCTTCTCCTGGTCCGCCGTCTCGGTGAAAATGTCCGAGATCTGGACATACCCGTCCTTGCGGGCCTGCTTGGCGAAGAACGTGTAGCGGTTGCGGGCCTGGGATTCGCCGGCAAAGGCAGTCAGGATATTTTTCTCGGTCTGAGTGCCTTTCAGAGATTTCGACATAAATCCTCCATGGTTGAAATGTGTCCTGCGTCTAGCAGGTAAAAAATTGCCTGTCGATTCAATAGTAATAATTATTGATAATCTACAATCAGAGAATTTTCATTGGTCTTTGACCTCCCTTGTCGGACTGGCTCTGGTCTTGACGCTGGTGCGATCGTGTTTATTTAGTTGCCATCGTAACGATTGGAGGTATGCCGTATGGTTATCGATTTCAGTACATATTATGATTTACCGCGCAACATGGATAGTTTTTTCGAAGAATTGTGGCGGCCGAGTACATTGAGCCAGAGGCGCATTTCCTATCCGCCTGTCAACATCAGCGAGGGCGAGGAAGAAATAGTCGTCTCGTCGGAAATCCCTGGAATGGATACGGACGATATTGAGCTGACCTTGAACGAAAAGAGCCTGGTCATCCGGGGCACAAAAAAGAACGAGGTCGGTAATTACTACAGGCAGGAGCGTCCGACCGGAAGTTTCCAGCGGATCATCAATCTCAATGTTCCCGTGCGTGCGGAGGCGATCAAGGCTTCCATGAAAGACGGTGTGCTTCGAGTGGTTCTGCCCAAGGCCAAGGAAAGCCATCCGCTGACCATCGCCATCGATGCCCAGTAAGTGTTGCCAGGAGGAGATGAACCCATGACTAACGATATGGAAAAAAAGACGGCCCCGACCCTGCCCAGGTTCCGCCCCAACACCGACGTGCTGGAGCGTGAGGACGGATTCCACATCTTCGTGGACATGCCCGGTGTGGGCAAGGAAGGTCTGTCCATTGACTTGCGGGATAACGAACTGGAGATCCGCGGAAAGGCGGTCTACCCGCGAGAGGAAAACGCCAAGGCCCTGCATGTGGAATTCGGGGACGGAGAATACGTACGCACTTTCACCATTTCAGATGGTGTGGACCGGGAAGGTATCCGTGCCAGCCTGAAGAAGGGTCTGCTTGAACTCTACTTGCCCAAGGCGGCCCGCTTCAAGCCTCGCCGCATTGAGATCCAGGCCGGATAAGACTCACTGGGGCCGAACGCCTGGTGCTTTGGGCGTTTTTAAGGCCGCATGAAACAGATAAAAGCGCGTCCGGACATCTTGAGTCAGGGCGCGCTTTTTCATGGCCCGAATTGCCTCAATTCCTGGTGGGCAGTTCACACCCTGCATCCCTCGTCGAACCGGGGCCGACCAGGGGACGGAAGCATCTTTTCGTGCCTCCGCATATGGGGCAGCGCCATTCTTCCGGCAGGTCTTCAAACTTCACCCCTGCCGGGATCTTTCCCTTCCTGTCACCCTTGTCCGGATTGTACATGTAGCCGCAATTGACTGTCTGGCACTGGTAAATCTCTTCAGGGGCCGCCATTGTCCGCTCCTGGTTTGATTGTTGATAAGACAAGTATGATAAGGCCGCAGGAGTGGACGTCAAATTCGAGGGAGAGGTTCTGTGCGACGGCTTGACGGTTCGGCCCGCAGGCAGTCTCTCGAAACTCCATCGCTGACCTCGTAGAGGTGAATCATTGCTTCTTCGAACACAGCTTGGCGCTCCGTACGGTGGGCAATGATTCACCAAACGATGCCAAAGCTCAGTCAGGCAGTCGAGAGCCTGCCTGCGGGCCGAACCGCCAAGCCTCGTGTGGTTTGTTGATATCAGAGGTCCGTGTTGGCCTTGGTCTGGGACACGTCATGGCCAGCGCTCCAGCCCAGTTGGCTGAAAAGATCGAGGAGTTCCTGGGCAGGGGGGCAGGTCAGGGTCATGGGATTGTTGTCTTGGGGGTGGCGGAAGGTGAGTTCCACGCTGGCCAGCAAGAGGCGGTGCACTCCGAAATGTTCGCGGAAGAAGCGGTTCTGGCGACCGTCGCCGCGCAGTACGTCGCCGATGAGAGGGTGACGGATGTGGGCGAAGTGGCGGCGGATCTGGTGGGTGCGGCCGGTTTTGGGGCAGACCCGGACCAGACTGTAGCGGGCGGTTGGGTTGGGGCCGATCGGGTGCGGGATTTCCGCCGTGGCTAGGCGCGTGAATTCGGTCTGGGCCTCTTGCAGGTTGCCGGAATCGGATTTGATCGGATCGTCGATGAGACCTTGAAGAGGCGTGAAGCCTCTCGTCACGGCAAGATAGGCCTTGCCCACTTCCTGCCCCGCAAACTGGAGGGCCAGGAGATGGGCGGTCTGTGACGAGAAGGCCATGATCATGACGCCCGAGGTGGGGCGATCCAGACGGTGCACCGGGTACAGACGCTGTCCGAGCTGGTCGCGCAGCGTCTGGAGCAGGACGGGTTCGCGTCCGGCATGAGAGTTGCGGTGCACCAGCAATCCTGCGGGTTTGTGCACGGCGACGAGATGCTCATCCCGATAAAGAACTGGAATTTCGGCGAGTTCAGCGCCTGGCATTGTTTTCGGTCAGTTCGCCGCGCAGGTTTCTGGGCATGCGCTCCCGGATTTCCTCCGGGGTCAGGCCCAGGCTGAAGAGATAGATCATCTTGGTCAGGGCCGCTTCGGCCGTCATGTCCGCACCCGAGACCACGCCTGCGCGGGCAAGAGCCGAGCCGGCCTGGTAGCCGCTCTGATCCACGGTGCCGCGCAGGCATTGCGTACAGTTGACGATGACCACGCCGCGCGCACAGGCCTCGGCCAGAACGTCCATCAACTCGGCGTCGTTGGAGGGGCCGTTGCCCAGCCCGTAGGTCTCAAGCACGAGACCCTGCAACGGCGAGCGCAGCACATTGGCCACAAGTTCGGCCGAGATGCCCGGGAAAAGCCTGAGCGCTCCGACCTTGGCATCGGACAGCGGGTGCACGGTCAGTCCGTTCACGGGACGTTTCGGGAGAATCAGCTCGGGATGGGGGCGGATGGTCACGCCGATATGTCCAAGGTCAGGGTAGTTGGGGGAATCGAAGGCCTGGAAGCCGGCGGCGTCGACCTTGGTCGAGCGGCAGCCGCGCAGAAGGCGGTTGCCAAAGCACAGGCAGACCTCGGGCACCGGGGCCAGGGCGATGACCATGAGCGCCGTGACCAGGTTGTCGCGGCCGTCGCTTCTGACCTTGCACAGCGGAATCTGGGATCCGGTCAGGACCACGGGCTTGGCCAGGCCTTCAAGCATGAACGGCAGGGCGGAAGCCGTATAGGCCATGGTGTCCGTGCCGTGAATGACGATGAACCCGTCAAATTCATGGTATTTTTCGGCGATGTCGCGGGCGATGGCCAGCCAGTGCCTGGGGCCCATGTTGGAAGAATCGAGCAGGGGTGCGTACTCGCAAATGACGTAGGCGGGCATTTCCGGGCTCGAAAAATCGGGCATGGACGCCATGACTCGCGCCAGGTACCCCGCTTCCGGCGCGTATCCCTGGGGAGTCGGCTTCATGCCGATGGTTCCCCCCGTGTAGAGGATGCAGACCTTTTTCTTCACGTGGCACTCCAGGCGGTGAGTTTCCAATGTATGAATTCCATGATCTCCTCGTGCTCGTTCCTGCCCGCACCCCGGATCGTCATGGGGTCGCCAAAGCAGAAGCGGGCCGGTATCTCCGGCCGGATGCAGCCATAGTCCTTGCTCAGCTTGCCAAGACCCCAGGCATCGGTCTTGAGGGCCAGGGGCACGACCGGCACCCCCGCCTTCTTGGCCAGCTTGATGCCGATGGAATTGAAGGCCTTGCGGTCAAGATTCAAGGTGCGCGTCGTCTGGGGAAAGACGATGACGGAAATGCCGCGCGCGAGACGTTCCTGTCCCTGCTCCATGACGGTCTTGAAGTCGTCCCTGGCATTGACGCGATCGACGGCGACGGGCTCGACGGCGTTCACTATCCGCTGGAAGATTGGATAGGTCGTCAGGCTGCGTTTGATCACAAAGGCGATGGGCCGGTGGGTGGCCAGAATGCCCGGCATGCAGAAGGTCTCCAGGGTGGACATGTGGTTGGCCACGACCACGCAGGGGCCGGGCAGATCCGTTACGGCGGAGGCGTTTTCGATGTGAAAGCGCAGGCCGCTGGCTTCGGCCCTGCGGATGACGGTCAGGCTGTCCGCGGCCCATTTTTCCATGGAATAGCCGCCTCCCCTGGTTCGCCAAGCAGCTTCGCAGACGATGGACAATATCCGCGCGTAAAAGGCCGCACTGGGAAAAAGCCGTGAGAACGGGTCGATCTGAATTTCGGGGGTATGATACGGATCGCTGAGAGGTTCGATGTTCATGCAAAATCTACCGGGCTGGGGTTTTAGGGGCCGCCGCACGCCTGCCCCCTTCGTGTTTCGTGCCCGCGCACATTAGCTCAAGAGGTCCCCGGCTTCCAGATGTTTTTCAAAGGCTCTCTCCCGGCGGTCGGGATTTTACAAGGCCTGGGTCAGTTTGTTCAGGATGGATGCGAGCTGCTCCGTTTCCTCCGGGGTCAGGGCGGCCTGGATCTCACGGGTCAGGTGCAGGTGATGGGCATGGTGCTCAAGGTAGAGCTCCTGTCCGGTCTCGGTCAGGGCCACGAGGATCGAGCGGCGGTCCGTATCGTGGGGGATGCGGGTCACCAGTCCCTGCTTTTCCAGACGGTCGATGCCTACGGTCAGGGTCCCGGTGGTCACGCCCATCTTGGCCGCCAGCTCCTTCATGCGCAGCGGGGACTGCTGCCCCAGGATTTCAAGTGTGTGCATCTGCGGCAAGGTGATGGGCGTGTCCCGGACCACGGCCTGCTCCCATGAAGAGAGTTTTTCGTAGAATTCGATGATAAGATCGCTGATTTGCTCAAGATCATGCATGGTCGGCCTCCGCACAGACTTGCTTCCCGCTTTCCGCCGGACACGGGCAGGAGTGGACTTCCACGGTGATGTGGTCCAGATGTTCAACCTCGGCCAGGAGATTCTTGTAGAATTCGGGCGGACGCGGAGCCGCGTCTTCGACGGTGATCTGGGCCGCCAGCCGGCGCGGTCCCACGTTCCAGACATAGAGGTCGCGGACCCGGATGTTTCCTTCCTGCTCGATGCGGCGCAGGATGTCCGCATGCAGATCCTTGTCCGCGCGATGATCGAGGAGTATCCGGGCGGTTTCGCGCAACAGGCCGATGGCCCAGCGCCCGATGACCAACGCCCCGACAATGCCCATGACCGGATCGAGCCAGTTCAGGCCGTAATATTTCCCGCCCAAGAGGGCGAAAATGGCCAGGATCGAGGTCAGGGCGTCGGCCAGAACATGCATGTAGGCGGCTTTGAGGTTGTGATCGTGGCTGTGGACATGATTCTCGTCGCGAAGCCACCATGCGCTGACCAGGTTGATGGCCAAACCCAGGAGCGCCACCAGCGTTGCCGGTCCAAAGGAGATGGGTACGGGTGAGAGCAACCGCGTGAAGGATTCTCCCGCCATGTAAAGGGCCACGAGAATGAGGCCAACCGCCGAGGCGAATCCGGCCAGGGCGTTGACCTTGCCCGCGCCAAAGACCAAGTCGGGATTGTCGGCGTTTCTGCGGGCCCAGACATAGGCGAACCAGGCCACGGCCATGGCCCCGGCATGGCTGGCCATGTGCCAGCCGTCGGCCAGGAGCGCCATGGAGCCAAAAATCCAGCCGGAAAAGATTTCCACGGCCATTGTGACCACGGTCAGCCAGAAGACGAACCGGGTCCCGCGTTCGCCGTGATCGGAGTCGTGGTGATGGTCATGGCCGTAGGAACAGGAATGGTTGTGCATGAGAGGGCTCGTTGTTGTTTGTTTGTCAAGTTGTTTGATGCACGAGCAATTATGGCAATATTATTTGAGAGTCAAACTTAAATTTCAGGTTTTTCAAAACCACCGGCAGAGGGCTTTACATGCTTGATACGCATGCCAGACGGCTTTTTCAGCCGATTTTTGACCTACTGGCAAAGGCTTTGGCCCGCAGGGGCATCGGCCCGCTGGCAGTGACCCTTGCGGCTGCGCTTCTGGGCGGATTGGCCGCCGGAGTCTTGACTTTGGGCTGGACAGTCCTGTTTCTGCTCTTGCTGTGGCTTTCGGGGCTTCTGGATGCGGTGGACGGAACCCTGGCCCGGCAGAACGGCCTTGCGAGCAGGGCCGGGGCCATGCTGGACATTGTCTGCGACCGGGTCGTGGAGGTGCTGGTCATCCTGGCTTTCGGGTTGCGATTTCCCGAGGCCCGGCTTGAACTTCTGGTGCTTTGCGCGGCCATCATCCTGTCTCTTACGGTGTTCCTGACGGCGGCAGCGGCCCTGCCCACGTCAGCCAGCAAGAGTTTTCACTATCAGGCCGGATTGGCCGAACGCAGCGAGGGATTCCTGTTTTTTTCCCTCATGGCCGTGTGGCCGTCAGGAGTCCGTGGAGTGGCGATGGCCTTTGCCTTGGTGGTATTGTTTACGGCAGGCCAGCGCCTGCGGGCGGCGCTTGGGTTTTTCAGGGATTGACAATTGTCC
Organism: Deltaproteobacteria bacterium HGW-Deltaproteobacteria-18; assembly: GCA_002841885.1. NCBI lineage: Bacteria > Deltaproteobacteria > Deltaproteobacteria bacterium HGW-Deltaproteobacteria-18. Next base: position 143,663 of record PHBE01000011.1, on the reverse strand, counting down.
CGGGCTTTGAAAGTCCCGGAAACAAACAATTTTGGAGGCAACAGTGCAGGACAAAGACGGAATCTTCTATTACCCATACCCCGAAAACAAGCGCATACGCATGTTCGTGCGGGAGCAGGACGGCAATATCGAGTTCCGGCTCAGCAATGTCGATCATCCGGAGATATGGGAACGGCACGGCTGGCTGGACCTGGACCTCATCCGTCGCGGTGCCAAGATGTTCGAGGAACGCGGGGTCAAGGCCGACCCGACGAAAATCTACGACCTGGAAACCGCGCGTTTCCTGCTCAAGGAAGCCAGGAAAAAATAACGCAGGCCCGGGGGATGCATGACCATGAAAGGTTTGGTGCAGGTCGCGGGGATCGGCAATTTGGACGAAGGGCGCATGCTGCTGGAGTGCGGTGTGGACCTGCTCGGCTTTCCCCTGCGTCTGCCGGTGCATGCGACGGATACCTCGGAGGACGAGGCCCGGGCCATCATCGAAAAGCTTGGGGCGTCCCGTTGCGTACTCATCACGTATGAAGTGGACCCGGACCGCCTGGTGGAGTTTTGCCGATTTTTGAACGTGACCACTGTCCAACTCCATGCCGACGTTTCCGCGGATGTTCTGGCACGGATCAAGGCACTTCTGCCCCTGCGCATCTTCAAGAGCTATGTCGTGGGTCGTGAGTCCATGGGGCCAGGGCGGTTCGCTCAGGTCTACTCACCTGTTTGCGATGCCTTCATCACCGATACTTTCGATCCTTCAACCGGTGCCAGCGGAGCTACGGGCCTGGTCCACGACTGGGGCGTGAGCGCAACGCTGGTCCGTCACAGTCCGCGCCCGGTCATTCTGGCCGGCGGCCTGAATCCGGTCAATGTGCGTGAGGCCATAAGGGCCGTGCGTCCGGCCGCAGTCGATGTGCACACGGGCGTTGAGGCGCGGGACGGCTCCAAGGACCCGGAACTGGTCCGGACCTTCGTGCGCGAAGCCCGCGCCGGATTTTCCGAAGTGGCAGATTCCTGACCGCATTCTGCCGAATGTTGTCAGATCAAGGCCCAGGCCCGGCGGGACTCCCGCCGGGCCTGGGCCTGTTTGCGTGGGGATTCAGGGCAGGGGTTCGGTGGTGTAGGCGACGTTTGCCGCTTCGGATGAATAAAGGGGCAATTCCTTGCCCTGGCGGACATCCTCCACGAAGTCCGGATTGAGCAGGATGGACTTGCCGGACAGGACAATGTCCGCCTCGGTGAGCGCCTCCTGCGCTGTCCCGCGGTCGTGGATCTTGCCGCAGATCATGAGCGGCTTGGTGGTCCGGGAGCGTGTCAGGCCGGACATGGTCTGCTCCGTGCCAAAAGCTTTGGCCTTGAAGTCGTAGGTCGAGAGAGACAGGGAGTCTATGGGTTCGGAGTCGATGAGGTCGATGAGCTCTTCCCATTCACGGGCGTCCCTGAACAGGGACACTTCCATGTCCGCAATGCCCCAGTTGGAGACGCGAAATGTGAGCAGCGTGTCCTTGGGCAGAACTTCGTGCACGGCGCGGATGATCTCCCGGGCAAAGCGAAAACGGTTGGCCATTGTGCCGCCGTATTCGTCAGTGCGGTGGTTTGAATAGCTGGAGAGGAACTGGTTGATCAGGTATCCGTGGGCGCCATGGATCTCCACCCCGTCAAATCCGGCGGCAACGGCTCCTCGGGCTGTCTCAACGAATCCGTTTACGACATGCGCGATGTCAAAACGGCTCATGGCGTCGGGTACGGGGTAGGGCTCGCCGGTGAGCGGATTGACCTGTCTGGGCGTGACGGGGCTGGGCGCGATGGAACGGGCGGCGGGGTTGATTTCCGGCCAGGCCATGCGTCCGCAGTGAAACATCTGCATGATGGAGACGGCCCCATGTGCGCGTATGGCCTCGGTCACGGGTTTCCAGGCTTCGATCTGGGGCTGGGTCAGTATTCTGGCCTGGCCTGGATAGCCCTGGGCGCTCTCATAGTCCGTGACGATGGCCTCGGTGAAAACCAGTGCCGCGCCGTTCTGGGCCCGGCGCACCAGAAAATCCAGAACATCCCGGCGCGGAATGGCTTCCTTGCCTGCGGACATGCGGGTCATGGGAGCCACGCCAAGACGGTTCCTCAATGTGTACGCGCCGAGAGTGAAGGGTGCGAAGAGATCGGCAGTCATAGGCAACTCCTGTTCGTTAAAGGTATTCATGCCGGTGGCTTGGCGGTTGACAGCCTGTCTTGACAAGGACGGCAGAGGCTTACTTCAGGTCGAAAAGAATGCCGCCTGTTCCGTCCGGCACAGGCACCGGCGGCTCCGGTGCATGGTAGATCTTGCGGATTTTCTCGCCCAGCACGCGCAGGTCCTCCAGGGAACGCTTGGAATCGCCCACCTTGCCCAGCAGGCGCGCGAGGAGCTGATCCTTGCGCGGGCCATCCTCGATGGATTTTAAGGCCTCGATATAATCAGACATCAGTCCGTACTGCATGGCCTGGGCCTGCACGATGTTGTTCAGTCGGTCCGAGAGGCCGCCCATGGTGCGGCGATAGGTCTCCAGTTCCGTGCGTTCGATGACGGCCCGCATGTCATGCAGGATGATCTGGTAGCTTTCCAGCAGGCCCGAGTTGCGGTTTTTCCTGCATCCTCCTGTCACGACAACCTCCACGGTTTCTCCCGACAGCGTTTTCAGCCTGGTCGGGTGGTCGGTTATGCTGCCAGCCTGGATAATCGTGGTCATGATGGTCTTTCGCTCGGCTTCGTCCGTGAAATGGTCCACGACGTTGCCCTTCAGCGCGTGTTCGCGGCTTTCGTATCCAAAAAGCGAGATGGCGGCCTGATTTATGTCCACGAAGCTGCCGTCCGGCATGGCCACGAAGATCGGGTCGGTGGAATACTGGAAGATGCGCCGGTATTTCTGTTCGTTGACGCGCAGCTTTTCCTCGTCGTTCTTGCGGTCAGTGATGTCCTTGATGAAATGATAGATTTGCTGAATCCTGCCCAGACCCTGCTCCTTGTAGATCACTTCACCCTCGTCGCGGACCCAGCGGATGTCGCCGTTGGCGTGCACGATGCGATATTCGATGCGGTCGATCTCCTTTTCGATCAGACCTGCATAGAAGGCTTGAACCTTTGCGCTGTCTTCAGGGAAAACCAGATCGATGGGATGAAAGATGTTCCCGACAAACTGGTCGGCAGGAAGTCCGTAGAGCCCCTCCGTTGCGCTGTTGGCCGACTCTATGCGTGAATGTTCGCGGTCGAAGGCCATTATCACTTCAGGAATGGAATCAAGGATACGTTTGAGCTTCTGGCTGGTCTTTGTCTTCTGGGTGATGTCGGTCAGGGAGCAGAGCAGCGCCGGCTGGCCCTGATAGCTGATCTTCCTGGCCTGCATTTCCACAAACGACTCGGCCCCGTTTGCATCCAGCAGGGTGAATTCCATCGCTTTCTGGGAACAGCTCGGTTCGTTCGGAATCCCGTTCAGGTATTTCTCGACCCGATCGTGATGTTTGGGAATGACGAAGTCGCAAAAGGGCCGGTCACGCAGAGTCTCGCGGCCGGCGTTGCAGATCGCGGCAAAGCAGAGGTTGGCATGGGAAATCCTGCCGTTCCGCAATATTACAGCTCCCTGGCTCAGGGCGTCGAGCAGCTGGATATGTTCAGGGTTCATGAGGTGCATATGTTCATTCCTGGCCGGGGAATTCCCCGGCCGATTACTTGGAGGTGATGTCGATCATGTCCAGCCTGGTCAGGCTGGTCCGGGCGCGCGTGCCGGGCGCGTTCAGCAGATGCCAGGCCGTGTATTGCTCGGCGTAGAGTGTTCCTGCCGACATTCCGTCCACTGGTACGATGACGTTCAAGCCGCGCATGGAAGCGCCAGTGGCAGTATGCAGGACCGCGCCTTCGGCAGTTGTGCCGACGATGATGACGTTCTCCACACCCAGATTTTCCAGGATCGCTTCCAATTCGGTCTTGAAGAACTTGTCCACAGAGGACTGAACTATGGGCTCTTCCGGCAGGGGCCTGGCCTCGGGAAGAATGGTTTCAGGCGTGCCTTTGCTGGTCAGGCTGTGCACTACAGGCATTCCTGCGGCCCTGGCCTTGGCCAGGAAGGCCCCGATGCGGGGTGCGGACTCCACACAGCGAGGCCGTGCCTGTGTGTTGCAGGTCCGTTCTTCAATATCGAGTACAAGAAAAGCCGTATTCGCCGGGTTGACAGTCACTGCCTTGAGTTCCACGGGCGGTGGAGGCGTTACCGTGTTCCAGTCTTCAACAATGGTCTCCGCCCGGGCGGGCGTTATGCATATGAAGACAAGCGCTGTCAAAACGAAAACAAGTCTTGAGTTTTTCATGACTGCCTCCTCGCGGGATTTCATGGATTGCTGATCGGGATGCACATGTTGTCCGGTGTCTTTGCCCCTGCCTTTCGAATATTATACACGGCCCGGCCTTCGGCAATGACCACGTCCGGATTATTCGCGGAGAAAATCTGCACGGTGGCGTTGCCGACCCGGTTGCCAAGCAGCTTGACCTCGCCGATGGCGATGAGATCCGCCGGATCGGCCGGGCGCAGGTAGTCCACGCGCATGTCGATGGTCGCCACCCGGTCGCGCACCGAGCAGGCCGCCCACACAGCCGAGCCGCCGCAGGTGTCCACGAGCATGGAGATGAGACCGCCGTGCAGTGCCGGTCGTCTTGGGTCGCCAATGAATTCAGGGCGATAGGGCAAACGCAGACGGGCGTAGCCGGGGCGGATTTCCTCTACCAGGAGGCCCAGAAAACGGTCGTAGGGAATTTCCTGCTCGATGACGTGACGAATATCCATGTCGCACCCCGGGTTTGATTTGATGTGATGCATTTTCATGGGCAAGACCGGGGGGCTCGTCAAGGGGCGGCTCCAAATATGGGGATTTGGCAGGCTTGTGTTCAGGTTCAGGCCAAGGTAAAGCCGCCGTTCATCCTCGGGGCATTCCCCGAGTTCAACGCATAACTCCACAAGGACATTGATGTGTCGTCCTTTGAAATAAAGGGTAAAGTCGCACCTTGCACGCTTTTCAGACCGCTGACGGTCGATTTGGCGGCGTTGGGCACCGACGTTGAAGCGCGTCTGGGGCAGACTCCCGAGTTTTTCCGCAACATGGCGGTCATAGTGGACCTTTCCGCCCTGGGCGAGATGCGCAACGGGCTTGATTTGAACGGTCTGGTACGCCTGCTGCGGGATCAGGGCATGATGCCCGTGGGCATCCAGGGTGGTAACGAGTATCATGAGCGGCTGGCTCCCAACCTGCATCTGGGTGTCTTTCCGGAGAGCAGGCCCGCCCTGGAGCGGGCTTCCACTGGCGGGGCAAGCGCTCCCTTTGCCGATACTGCGGCCATGGTCGTGGACAAGCCCGTTCGTTCCGGACAGCAGGTCTATGCCAAGGGCCGAGATCTTGTGGTGCTCGCTCCCGTGGGGCAGGGCGCCGAAGTCATTGCCGACGGCAATATCCACATCTATGCGCCGTTGCGCGGACGGGCCCTGGCCGGGGTCATGGGTTTCGAGGGGGCGCGGATCTTTTGCAAGGAGCTGCGGGCAGAACTGATCTCTGTCGCCGGGCTGTACCGGGTCAGCGAGGATTTGCCAGAAAACCTGCATGGCGTTTCGGCTCAGATCCGTCTGAGCGGACGCCAGCTTTTGATTGAATCTCTTTGACAGGACCAGGAGGGACTGTGGGTAAAATTATCGTTGTTACTTCGGGCAAGGGCGGGGTCGGCAAGACCACTTCCAGCGCTTCCCTGGCCACGGGCCTGGCCCGGCGAGGCATGCAGGTCGCTGTGCTTGATTTTGACGTGGGCCTGCGCAACCTTGATCTGATAATGGGCTGCGAGCGCCGGGTGGTCTACGATTTCGTCAACGTCATCCAGGGCGATGCCACGTTGCACCAGGCCATGATCCGCGACAAGCGGGTCGAAAATCTTTTCATACTCCCCGCGTCACAGACCAAGGACAAGGACGCCCTGCGCATGGAAGGCGTGGAGAAGGTGCTGGACGAGCTCTCGGCCCGTTTCGACTTCGTCATCTGCGACTCGCCGGCGGGCATAGAACACGGGGCGCTCATGGCCATGCATTTCGCCGACGAAGCAGTGGTCGTGACCAATCCGGAGGTGTCTTCGGTGCGTGACTCCGACCGGGTGCTGGGCCTGCTGCAGAGCAAGACCAGAAAGGCCAAGAATGGCGGGAATATACGGGAGCATCTGTTGCTTACCCGTTATGATCCCGAGCGGGTCGAACGGGGCGAGATGCTCAGCGTGGCTGACGTTGAGGAGATTCTGGCCATCCCGCTGCTGGGGGTGATCCCGGAGTCCAAGTCCGTGCTGGCCGCCTCCAATTCCGGCGAGCCGGTCATTCTCGACGACGGAAGCGACGCGGGCCAGGCCTATGAGGATGCGGTGTCACGTTTGATGGGAGAGGATCTGCCGCACCGTTTTCTGACTTCTCGCAAGAAGGGTTTTTTCGCCCGGATTTTTGGAGGCTGACATGGGTATCTTCAGTTATTTCCGCACCAAGAAAAACACGGCAGAGGTGGCCAAGAACCGGCTGCAGATCATCGTGGCCCATGAGCGGGCCCAAAACGGGGGGTACGAGTTCCTGCCCCGGCTGCGCCAGGAGCTCATGCAGGTGGTGCAGAAATATGTTCATGTGGAACTTGAAGACATCCGGGTGGACGTGAACCGGGACGGCGACTGTGAAGTCCTGGAATTCAACGTGACCCTCCCGGACAACAAACGCTGATCAGACATTTGTCCAGTGCCGGGGCCGCGTCACGCCGCCCCGGCTTTTTTAGGGGAACAGCGACTCCCGACCGGACATTCCGCATCGCGTTGACAGCTGCACGGCGGGCGTTCTAAGCGTTTCTCATCAAATCACCCCAACCCACCTGCATCATGACATCCGAACGAACCTCAAGGCCCGACATCTGCATCCGAGAAATGGAACTCGACGATCTCGCGCCGGTATATCATCTCGGCGAGCGCCTGTTCACCTGTGATCTCTACCCCTTTCTGTACCGCACCTGGGACGAGTGGGAGGTGGTCGGTCATTACAATACGGACCCTGAGTTCAGTCTGGTGGCCGAGGTGGATGACGCTCTGGCCGGATTCATCATCGGCACGCTCATCAGCAAGGCGTCCTGGACCTACGGCTATATCGTCTGGCTGGGGGTGGACAGGGCCTTTCATTCCACGGGCGTGGCCCATAAGCTTTACGATAAGCTGGTGGAGCGTATGGTCGAGGCCGGTGCGCGCTATCTCATCGCCGACACCGACCCAAGCAATGCCGCGGCGCTCAAGTTTTTCAGCCGGAAGGGATTCAAGAGCGAGCGAGCGCATGTGGTGTTGTCTCTGAATTTGAGTCGCACCGAGCGCTACCGGGCCATCCTCGACAAGCACGGCAACGGCCATGGCGAAGGTGAGCTCAAAAAGTCCAAACGCCCCATTGTGAAGATCAAGAAGGGAAAAGAAAAACCCCTCTGCGGCACCACGGCCCTGGCTCCCGAAGCCTGAGCAGGAAACCGCCTGGGAGTGTCCGTGACGGCCGTGTCAGTCCGAGTAAGTCCATTCCAGTCTAGCCCGGCCCGCTTCTAGTACAGCTTTTGGCACCGTGGGCAATGCGTCGAAGTTCTTCCCGCGATCTGCGCTGCTTTTAGCGCCATGCCGCAGGCCGGGCAGGGCTTGCCTTTCTTGCCGTAGACCGCAAAACTGTCCTGGAAGATGCCGCTTTTGCCGTAGGCGTTGCGGTAGTCGCTGATGGTGCTGCCTCCGGCGGCGATGGCCTCAAGCAGGATGCGGCGCAGTTCGGTGCAGAGCAGGACCAGCTTTGCGCGCGGTATGTGCGCGGCAACGCTGGCCGGATGGATGCGGGCCGCAAAAAGGGATTCATCGGCGTAGATGTTGCCGATTCCGGCCAGGACGGTCTGATTGAGAAGCAGGCTCTTCACTCCGGCACGGCGCACACCAAGGCGCACCGCCAGTTCCTCGGCGGAACTCTCCAGGGGTTCGGGGCCGAGGCTGCTGTAAAAGCTCCAGGCCTCAAAATCCTGCGGGCCAAATATCCCGAAAAATCCGAAGCGCCGCGTATCCTCGAAGATCAGGCGGTCATGACCTTCAAGGCCGCAGACAAGATGTGTGTGTTTGGGCAGTTCCCGATCCGGGTGCGCGACCCAGACCCGTCCGGTCATTTTGAGGTGAAAGGCCAGGCACTCGTCATTGTCCAGATGGGCGAGAAGAAGCTTGGCCCGGCGCGAGACATGGGTGATGGTTCTGCCCGGCAGGGAATCGGGGTTCCCGGCCCGCAGCACGCTTGGCGTCAGAAGATGGACCTTGCAGATGCGACGCCCCTGGACCAGAGCGTGCAGTCCGCGGGCGATGGTTTCGACTTCGGGCAGTTCAGGCATCAGTCTTGAGGGGCGGTCAGGGGGATGGTCAGGTTTACGGTCTGTCCGGCACGCTTGACGGTGAGTTCCAGCGGTTTGTTTTGACGGGAGGCGGCCATGGCCGCGAAGTGCAGGTCCATGGCCTCGGTCAGGGGGCGCCCTGCGGCCGCGATCAGTACATCGCCGACCATCAGCCCGGCCGAATCGGCCTTTGAGCCGGGTTCCACACTCTCAATGCGCATGGCTTTTTCTTCGAAAAGGATGTTCATGCCGAGGCGGCTTTTGTGCTGGGCCGCGCAGTGGAAATAGACCTGCTCCGCGGGCATGGGGCGCTGGGACGCATCGGTTTGGGCCCTGAAATCCTCCCCGTCGCGCACGGGCATGACAGAGAGACATGTCGCATTGGGGTCCAGGGTTCGCAGCCGGTACTCAATGCCCCAGCTGTGCTCCACATGTCCGCTTCCGGCCAGGATCAGCATGGGCCGGGCCAGCCGTTCCTTCCAGGCCAGGGCCTGCTCGGCCATCATGGAATCCCACAACGCCTGCACGAGGTAGAATTTTTCGGCCATGCTCCTCATGGAGGGAGCCTGGCGGGGCATGGCTTTGGATGCCTTGGTTCCCTCGGCTTGCGCGTCCTTGGGCGCGGCGTCCGGCGTGCTGGCCGTACGCATGCTCTGATGCAGTCCTACCTGCATCTCAAGGGCCGCCTTCTGAGCCGGGCTGGCAGGGATGATCCTGCGCGGCAGGGCGTTCCTGTCGGTCTCGCTCAAGGCCTCGTTGCCTTTGTCCCGGAATGTGACCAGCGTTTGTCTCGGGACGTTCAGGCCGATTACGGGGAGGTCGAATTTCTCGGCCAATTCGAAAATGGGTTTATAGAGAGCGTAGGAGTAGCCCCAGGTTTTATCCCAGTCCACCTTTTCGCCCAGATCGGCGGCAGTGATGCGCCGGGAGTTGAATTCGTCCAGCACAGTCTGCTTCGTGACCGGCAGCATTTCAAGACCGATGGAAAAGCGTTGTCCGCTTTGCGCCAGAGTTTCGATGAGGCGCGCCTGGACGGTGTGGTCGCAGGGATTGGTGTGGCTTTCTCCAATGAGAATGAAGTCGGCGTGGCTGGTCCGTCTCACGACTTCGGCGTCGGTCAGGGGCTCGGCTTCGGCCGAGAGAAAAGATCCCGGCGGCGGGGATACCCATGGGGGAGTCACCGCCGCCGGCTTTGCGCATCCGGCAAGCATTGCCAGAAGCACGGGGAGGATGAGGCGGCTCATCAATCCCAATTGCGCTTGTCCTCGATGAACCGGATCTGCGGAGGCAGGGTGCCGGGGGTGAGGATCTTCAGGGCCGGCCGGATCTTGATCTTCTCGCGGAACATGTGCAGCAGCTCCTCTTCCCGCTTGAAGCCGGAGGTCTCGATCAGCAGCGTCATCTCGTCGATGCCGCCTGGGTTGGTGACCTCGATCTGCCATCTCTTGATCTCCTCGAAGCTCGAGATGACCTGTTCGACCTGGTGCGGGTACACGAACATGCCCTTGATGCGGGCGGTCGTGTCCACGCGGCCGACAATGGTGCCGAGGCGCGGGGAAGTGCGGCCGCAGGGGCAGGACGCGCGGTCGATGTAGGAAAGATCGCCCGTGGCCAGACGGATCAGCGGGTAGGTCTTGTTGAAGGCCGTGACCACGATCTCGCCCACTTCGCCGTCCTTGAGCGGAATGCCCGTGTCGGGGTGGCAGATCTCCACGTAGGCGCGGTTGGCGATGTGCAGGCCGTTCTTGTGGAAGCATTCGTAGCCGATGCAGCCCACGTCGGCGGTGCCGTAGCCCTGACGCATGATCAGGTCGAACTTCTTTTCAAGGGTGGAACGCAGCTTCTCGGAGAATTTTTCGCCTGTGACGAAGGCCACTTCCAGGTACAGGTCCTTGCGCAGGTTGAGCCCCTTTTCCTCGCCCTTCTGGGCCAGGTGCATGAGGTAGCTCGGCGTGCCTACGTAGCCGGTGACGCGCAGCTTTTTCATGATGTCGAGCTGGCTTCCGGTGTTGCCGGGGCCCGTGGGCACCACGGCGCAGCTCAGCTGCCTGAGGGGTTCCTCAAACATGAGGCCGGCCGGGGTCATGTGATAGTTGAAGGTGTTCTGGACCAGATCGCCGGAGCGAAAGCCCGCGGCGTAGAAGCTCTCGGTCCAGCCCCAGTAGTCGTCCCCTCTGTCCTCGGGGTCGAAGATGGGACCGGGGGACAGGAAGACGCGGCGCAGCTCGCCAAGGTCCTTGGTCAAGAGGCCACCCAGGCGCGGGCCCATGGACTGCAGGAAGATGAGTTCCTTTTTCTTGAGGATCGGGACATGTTTGAGGTCGATGAGGTCGCGGAATTTTTCCACGGAAAACTGTGCGCGGTCAAAACGCTTTTTCACGTCCTCGGAATATCTATACGCATAAGAGAGCAGCTCTTTGAGCTGGATCTGGTAGTATTTCTGGCGTTCCGTGGCATCCAGAACTTCGCGTCGGCTGAAAATGCCTTCAGTGCGATCCTTGCGGGTCATCAGCACTCCTCCTTGCGGTGGCAGGGTCCGGCCGTGGGGTCGGGGTTAAAGGATGAAAAAAAGTCTTATACAGGAACAAAAAAAGGATTTGCAAGTGGGTACCTGCAAATCCTTGAAATAGAAGACGAATTAATGAATGATCAATCTTCGGTCAAAGGCTCCTGCGGCATGTCTTCCGGCTGTGACCCTTGTGGTTCAACGGTTTCGGCCGTGTCAAGCTGGGCAAAGGTGCGGGCGAAGACCAAAAAGCCGGTATGGGCAACCATGCGGTCTTCGGGGCGCAGGCGTTCGGGTACGGGCTTGTAGTGGCGCAGAAAGATCTCCACCACCTCGATCTGTCGGAAGGGCCCTTCCTGCAGGGATTTCAGGAGATCCTGGACCTGATTTGTGGTCGGCAGCAGGAAGCCGACAGGCGCGCCGGGAACGACCGCGTTTGGAATATGATGGATATAGTCGCAGGGTTCGCGCACATCCAGAAAGAGGGCGTCGGCGGCGTGAGGCTGGAAGCCCTCGGCGATGTCGTGATGAAACTGTTCCACGCGGTGAGAGAGGCCGATGCGTTCCAGGTTCTGGCGGCAAAGGGTGTAGAATTCTTCGCGGCGTTCGTAGGTGTAGACCTTGCCCGTGTCGCCGACCAGCCAGGCCAGAGCCGTGGTCAGACCGCCGGAACCGCAGCCGGCCTCGACGATGCGGCAACCGGGGCCAATGCCCAGCTTCATGACGATGTAGCCGATTTCCTTGGGGTAAATGATCTGGGTGCGGCGTTTTACCGACTTGACCAGATCGTAGAGGGTGGGGCGCATGACGGTGAAGGGATAGCCCTTGTGCGTCATGACCTGCTGTCCCCAGCCTGCGGCACGGACTTCGTCAAGGTGCAGAAGTCCTTCATTTGTATGCATTACCTGCCCTTCCTGGGCAGTAACAAAATATCGCTTGTCGTTTGCGTTGAGCAGCATTACCAGCTGTCCCGGTTCGAGCATGTGGCCTCCTGTAAAGTGCGTAGGCGGGAGTAGCCATGGCATAATGGTATGTCAAGCAGCGCGCCTGGTTCTGAATATGGTTTTTCTTGCTATAGCGCCGTTGGCCGGGTAGAGAACATCCTTGATACTCGGCGTGCTGTGCATCCGGCAAAGTCCGGTCATTGTCCTGTTTCCATCGCCACGCGCATCGGGTTCACAAATTTTTTCCGGTTTTCTGATACGCAAATTTTTCATTTTTTCCCGGCTCGGCCGGAAACTTTTTTCATTTGAGGATACGTATGGGCGAGAAGCAAAAGCGCAAGATGTTCATCAGCGTGCTGCCTGGTGAACAGGTGGAAGTGGCCATCATGGAAGATGGCGTGGTGTGCGAATATTATGTCGAGATGCTCCATCAGAGCAAGACCAAGGGCAACATCTACAAGGGCAAGATCCACAACGTCGATCAGGCCCTGCAGGCCGCCTTCATCAATTACGGGTCGGAAAAGAACGGATTCCTGCAGGTCGACGAAGTTCATCCCGAATACTATCAGGGCGACGTACCCAGCCGTGGCAAGTATCCGCCCCTGCAGAAGGTGTTGAAGCCCGGCCAGGAAGTGCTGGTGCAGGTGGTCAAGGAACCTACCGGCTCCAAGGGTGCATTTCTGACCACATATCTGTCCATCCCCGGCCGCTATTTTGTGCTCACCCCCGGCCGCGAGCAGCTCGGCATTTCCCGCAAGATCGAAGACGAGAAGGAACGCGATCGTCTCAAAGAGGTCGTCGAGGAGCTCAAGCTCGACGAAGGCCTCGGAGTCATCGTGCGCACGGTCAGCGAAGCTCAGAGCAAGAGCAGCCTGTCCCGCGACCTGCAGTTTCTGAAGCGCTTGTGGAAGGACATCCGCAAGAAAGGCATCTCCTCCGAGTCCCCGGCAGTTATCTATGAGGAAAAGGATCTGGCCTTTCGGGCCATCCGCGACTACCTCACCCCCGACATCGCCGAGTGTTGGGTGGATGACGAAGAGACCGCAAGGCAGATCACGGATTTCGCCGCCCTTATCTTTCCCCGCCGCAAGACGTTCATCAAGGTCCATTCCGAGACCGAGCGGACCCTTTACGAGCGTTTTCGCATCGAGGCGCAGCTGCAGAAGATTTTCAGCCGCAACGTCAATCTGCCCAGCGGCGGACAGCTGGTCATCGATCACACCGAGGCCCTGACCGCCATCGACATCAACTCCGGAAAGATCGGCGGAGAAAAGAATTTCAAGGAGATGGCCCTGCGGACCAACATCGAGGCCGCGCAGGAGATCCCCAACCAGCTCATGCTGCGCGACATAGGCGGCCAGATAGTGGTCGACTTCATCGAGATGAAGGACGGAAAGCACATCCGCGAGGTGGAAAAGGTTCTGCGCCAGGCCCTCAAGGTCGATCGTGCGCGCACGGACATAGGCCGTATCTCCAAATTCGGTCTGCTCGAGATCGTCCGCCAGCGTCTTGGCACCTCGGCCCTCTCGGGGAGTCTGGAACCTTGTCCGCACTGCTCCGGAGCCGGCACCCGCCGCAACCTGGAATGGCGCTCCATGCAGGCCCTCAAGGATATCTACCGTGAACTGCGCAAGGACAAGAGCTCCGAGCCGTTCACCTACATGACGGACGCGGATCTCATGCAGTACCTTGTCAACCGCAAGCGGGAAAAGCTCATGGAGTTTGAGCAGACATTTGGTCGCAAGATCTTCGTCATGCCCACGGAAACGCCCAACTGCGCATTTTGCTAGGTCCCTTCATGAAGATTCTGGTTCACATCTGCTGTGGGCCTTGCGCCATCACGCCTGTCCGGGCCTTGCTTGAGGCCGGGATGGGTGTGACGGGTTTATATTACAATCCAAATATTCACCCTCTGCAGGAATACCTGCGTCGCCGGGAAGGCGTGGTCCAGATGGCCGAACGTCTGGAGATCCCGGTCATCTTCAAGGATGATGAGTACGACCCCAAAGACTATTTCAGAGCCGTGACCTATCGCGAGCCGAACCGCTGTCTGCCCTGCTATTCCCTGCGGCTGGAGCGGACCCTGTCCATCGCCCGGCGCGGCGGCTTCGATGCGTTTACCTCCACGCTTCTTTACAGCAAGTTCCAGAAGCACGAACAGATCCGGTCCCTGGGCCATGATCTGGCCGAGGGGTCGGGAGTGGAATTTCATTATCAGGACTTTCGTTCCGGATGGTCGGAGGGCATTGCCCTGTCGAAGGACTGGGGGATGTACCGGCAGCAGTACTGCGGGTGTCTTTACAGCGAATTCGAGCGTTACTCCTCGGAACTGGGCAAGCGCGTCTAGCTCATGCTGCTTTACGTCCACGTGCCCTTTTGCGTGCGCAAATGCAGTTACTGCGCTTTCCATTCCGGTCCGTTTTCCAGGGAGGCCGCAGAGCTTTACCTGCGTCAGGTACTGCAGGAAATGGAGGGCTGGGGGCGTAGCCTCGGCCGGGTCAGGCTTGAGTCGGTGTATTTCGGAGGCGGGACTCCGTCGCTTCTGGAGCCCGGCCAGATCGAGGCCCTGCTGCTGGCGGCCGATACCTGTTTTGACCTTGATGGCGACGCCGAAATTACGCTGGAGGCCAACCCGGATTCGGTGCTTCGGCCCGGATTTCTGGGCAGTGTGCGCAGTCTCGGAGTGAACAGGATCAGCCTCGGGGTGCAGAGCCTGCAGGATGACCTGCTGGCGATGCTCGGGCGTCCCCACGACAGCGCGCAGGCGCGTCTGGCCGTGCACGCCGCGAGGGCCGCCGGCTTCTCGAATCTGAGCATTGACCTGATCTGGGGGGTGCCTGGCCAGACCCTTGATCGCTGGATGGATGATCTGGTCGGGGCCGTGGAGTTGGCGCCTGAACATCTTTCCTGCTATGGGCTGAGTCTGGAAGAGGGTACGGCTCTGACCCGAAAGGTCGAGCAGGGGGCGTTGGTCCTGCCGGACGAAGAGGCTGGAGCCCGGATGTACCTGGAAGGGTCGGAATTTCTGGAATCGAGCGGATATGCTCATTACGAAATTTCAAACCATGCCCGTCCGGGCCGTGAGAGCCGCCACAATCAGGGCTATTGGGCGGGAATGGAGTATCTGGGACTTGGCCCGGCCGCGGTTTCTACCATCAAGGGCCGCAGGTGGTCGAATCCCTCAGCTCTCGACGAGTACGCCAAGGTTGTGGCCAAGGGCGAAGCGCGAGAAGAGATGGAGGTTTTGTCGGCGCAGACGCGCTGGCAGGAAATGGTCATGCTGACTCTGCGCACGGGCGACGGGCTTGACCTGGAAAAATTTAAGGCAACGACCGGAACGGAATTTCCGTGGCGCCACCCGGCTGTCGAGCAATTGCGCTCCAGCGGGTTGGTTCGCCTCCGGGCCGGTCATCTTCAACTGACACGTAAGGGCATGCTGGTCAGCAATTCCGTCATCGAAATGGTGCTTGGAATTCTGGATCGCATGCACGCAGAAACTGTGTAGGACACTTATGACAGACACCACTGATTTTGGTGATGCCCCACGCGAGGGCTCCCAAACCGAGAATTTCGAAGTAAAGGCATTTTCCATGGCCGACCTGCCGCAGACCCTGCAGGCTGCCGCGACCCGCCTGAAGTGGGCCGAACTCATGCCGGTGCAGGTGCAAACCATTCCGCACATGCTTGGCGGACAGGACGTCATGGTCCAGTCCCAGACCGGCAGCGGGAAGACAGGGGCCTTTTTGCTGCCCATTCTGGACCGCATCGACACGGGCATTGGCGCGCCGCAGGCCCTGGTTCTGGTTCCCACCCGTGAATTGGCCGTGCAGGTCACCCGCGATGCCGAGGAACTGGGCCGGGAGATAGGCATTAAGCCCCTCTCCATCTACGGAGGCGTGGGCTACAAGGGCCAGATCCAGGGGCTCGAAGACGGGGCGCAGCTCATTATCGGCACGCCCGGCCGCATCCTCGATCACCTGCTCAAGGGAAACCTCAATCTGGACCGGCTGAAGATTCTGGTCTTCGATGAAGCCGACCGCATGCTGTCCATGGGTTTTTATCCGGACATGAAGCAGCTCCAGCGTTACCTGCCGCGCGGGCTGCAGTCGACCATGTTTTCGGCAACCTATCCGGGGCACGTGAAGCGTCTGGCCCAGCAGTTCCTGAAGGATCCGCTCTTCGTATCCCTGAGCCAGTCCCAAGTGCACGTTAGCGATGTCCTGCATGTGGTCTACAAGGTTCCGGCCATGCAGAAGAGCCGCATCCTGGTCAAGATCATCGAGCAGGAGAATCCGGCCTCGGCCATAATCTTCTGTAACACCAAGGCGGACGTGCATTTCGTCTCCACGGTGCTCAGGCGGTTCGGGTACGATGTGGGCGAAATCAGCGCCGACTTGACCCAGGCTGCGCGGGAAGAGGTGCTCGAGAAGCTGCGCCTGAACAAGCTCAAGTTCCTGGTGGCCACGGACGTGGCCGCGCGAGGCATCGACATCCACGAACTCTCCCACGTCTTCCAGTACCAGCCGCCCCAGGACCACGAGGCCTATGTGCACCGCACCGGACGCACGGGGCGGGCCGGGGCCGCAGGGGTCGCCATTTCCTTTGTGTCGGGCATGGAAGAGATCGAGCTTGAGCAGATCGCCAAGAAATTCTCCATCCCGATGATCGAACAGCCCCTACCCGCCGACGAGGAACTCGAAGCGCTCATCTCTCAGCGTGCCGTGTTCCTGCTTGAAGCCCGTCTGCGCAAGGCTGACAATATTCAAAAGGAACGCATGCAGCGCTTCATGCGTACCGTGGGCGAGCTTGCAGCCAATGAGGAATCCCGGGCGCTTCTGGCCATGCTGGTGGACGAATTCTACCAGGATACCTTTCACGCCCCGCTGGAACAGCCCTCGGAAAAGCTGGTCGACATGGTGCGTCCCGCCAGACCCCAATCCCGGCCTGTCCAGCCTGCAGCGCCCAGAGCACCGAGATTGCCTGCTCCCCGGCCGGAATTCCGGGACGAAAACATTCAGGCCGAGCCGCTCGGGGATGAAGCCGCCTTGCCGGCCGAAGCCGTAAGGCCCGAAGGCGAGAAGCGCCGGCGCAAACGTTCCCGCAAAAAGCCGGCTGGTGCGCCTGAAGCAGCCTTGCGTGATCAGGTCCGTACCGAAAAATCATTGGAGGCGTCCGGCGCTGGGCAGACTTCAACCAAGCCTGTGGCGGCATCTGAACCTGCAGAGTCCAGCGCACCGGCAGCGGCCCCCGCTCCTGAAGCAGTCCCTGCACCGACGGCTGCTCCCGAGCCTGTCGCCGCGCCCGTGGTCTCCTCGCCGGAGGTTCGCCCGGAAAGGAGCCCGGCTCCCCGGACTCCCCGGCCGCCGAAGCCCGTCGAGCAGGCTGCGCCCGCTCGGGTCGAGCCCAGGGATGAGGTCCCGGAAGGCGAGTCCCGGACGCCTGCAGCGCCCGCTGAGGGTGTGGCCGGAGAGGAGCAGCCGACGGCCGCGCCCAAGAAGCGTCGTCGCCGTCGTCCCCGCAAGTCCACAGGGGCAAAGCCCGAGGGCGGCAATGAAGCCGTGGCAGACGCGGGCACGTCCGCCGGGACTTCCGCTGCTGCGCCAAGCGCGGCTCCCGCTCCGGCAGCCCCCGCGCAGGCGCAACGTCAGCCGCGTGCAGAGTCCAGGCCCAAACCTGCGGAGGCTCCCGCTGAAGGTAGCGCATCGGGAAGCAGGGAGCCTCGTCCCCGCAAGAAACCGTCCGAGACCAAGGCCGAGCCGCCAAGGCCCAAGAAAAAGATATTCCTTGAATGAACGAAGCCCCGGCCAAGTGCCGGGGCTTTCTTTTGTCGGAGTGCACGGTCGGCGTGACAGGATGCCTGCGAGCGGCCGCCCCGCGAGGCTTTGGGTTGGGTGTCGACGAGAATCTCAAATTCGCGTAATTGACTTATGATGTTGTCTGCGATGACCAAGCGGACATTGCCGCATTTGCGGCCGAAGAATCCGGATTATTAGAGATGGTTCATGCATGGGCGGGAGGGATCATGTCAGAAGAGCGACGCAAACGATGCCGGGTCAGCCTTGAATTTCCGCTGACAATAGCCTTTGAGGGCAAGAGGGTTCGGGGCAAGGTTCACGATTTAAGCCTGAAGGGCCTCGCCTGTTCAACGGAGGAGTGGATTCTGCCGGGCAAGGAATGCGACATCACTCTGGAGCTTGAGTCCGGATTGCGCATGCACATCCATGGGCGGATCATCCGTGCCGGACAGGACGGGGCCATTGACTTCATCCGCATGGATGAGGCGAGCTTTGGCCATCTGCGCAATCTGGTCCGGCTTTACGCAGAAGACGCGGATGTGGTCGACGAGGAGTTGCGACGTCCTGCGTTCAAACCGGAAGAGGAGCCTTTTCCAGAGTGAGCAGGGTCTTTTTCAGTTCGATTCCGGGACCGAATCCGCCAAGTCCCAGATTTCCCGCCAGCACACGATGGCAGGGATAAAGCAGGGGCCACGGGTTTCTGGCCATGACCCCGCCAACGGCTCGCGCCGCCCGGGGTGAGCCGCAGCGGGCGGCCAACTGCCCGTAGGTAGTGAAGCTTCCCCGGGGCGTATGCAGGCGCAGGTTGTCCAGGACCTTCAGGGTGAACGGGCTCAGGTTGCGCCTGTCCAGGGGCAATTCCGGCCATTCATCGGCGTCGAGGCTCGCGAATTTGGCCACTATCCGTTCCAATGCACGTCCATGAGGTGATCTGGGCGGGGTGGCGACCTTGAGTTCCGCACTCAGGTCTGTTTGGGCCAGAAGGCCGTTCTTCCAGACGAAAGTGACTGAGAACCACTGGTTTACAAAGGTCTCTGAAAAATCATCCATGTTTTTTCCGCTTCTTTAGGGGTTCATCCATTCCGGGCGTTTTAGCCCCAGAGCCTTGCCTTGCCATGTGTCCGTATCATGCAGGAGCTGGCTGACCGCGTTCAGGTACGCGGTTTTTTTGTCAGCCCATGACGGGGCTATCAGTTCGTCTTGCTCGGGATCGCTGTTGATGCGGTGCACGACGATATCCTGCCGCAGCAGGGCGATTCCGCGCACGAGCCAGGTCTGGGATTCTTCCTGCGAGAGCAGCTCGATCTTTCCGGCCCGCCAGGCTGATTCCAGCGGCGTGTCCCGGCAGATGTACAGATTATGTATTTTAATGCCGGACACGGGCAGGCTGTTGACAAAGAGAATGGTTTGTTCGAAGTCCGCCAAATTCTCGCCCGGCAAACCGGTGATGACATGGGCGCAGACCTTGATCCCCCGCTCGGCGGCTTTTCGGGTCCAGGTTGCAAAGCACGCTGCGTCATGCCTGCGGTTGATGCGAATCAGAGTGCTGTCTTGGGCAGACTGAAGCCCCAGGTCCAGCCAGATTTCCTCGAAGGGCGCATTCTGCAGGATGTCCAGTTTTTCCTCGTCGAGGCAGTCCGGCCGGGTGCCGATGGCCAAACCGACGAGATCCGGCACCTCCGCCAGTTCCTGCAGCAGCGTTCGCAATCGCGCGACGGGGCCGTGGGTGTTGGAGAATGACTGGAGATATCCCAGAAATCGGGTGCCCGTGTCGCGGTCCCTGGACAACTCCCGGTACGCGAAATACTGGTCGCGCAGGGACATGCCGGTTTCGGCAAGGCCGGTTCCGGTCCCTTTCTGATTGCAGAACGCGCAGCCGCTCCAGGCCAGGGTGCCATCCCGGTTTGGGCACGAACTGCCGGCGTCCAGCGGTATTTTGCGGATTCGCTGCCCGAAGCGTTGTTTGAAATAGAGCGAGAGGCGATAGAATCTGTAAGGTGACATGCTTGGTATGATTGAGGTTTGTGCATGGCCGCAGCGCGGGTTGCCTGCGCGTTGAAATTCGGATAGACAGTGCGGCTCATTACACATCTTTTTTGGGATCGTTCCATCCGTGTCCCGCTGTGGTCCGTGCTCTGGAACGGGCGACGCTTTTCCAGCCTACCGCGCTGAACATGATAAAAGAGGAACTATATGTCCAGGATTTTGGATAAGATTTTGGGGTTCTTTTCGAACGATCTGGCGATCGATCTCGGCACCGCGAACACCTGCGTTTACGTCAAGGGCAAGGGGATCGTCCTGCGGGAGCCTTCCGTGGTCGCCGTCAAGCGCGACAATAGGGGCAACAACAAGGTTTTGGCCGTTGGCAGCGAAGCCAAGCGGATGCTCGGCCGCACCCCCGGCAACATCGTGGCCATTCGTCCCATGAAGGACGGGGTCATCGCCGATTTCGAAGTCACGGAAGCTATGCTGCGCCACTTCATATCCAAGGTGCACAACAGCCGTCGGCTGGTCCGGCCACGCATTGTCATCTGCGTGCCCACCGGAATCACCCAGGTCGAAAAGCGTGCCGTCCGCGAATCCGCCCAGAGCGCCGGGGCGCGTGAGGTCTTTCTGATCGAGGAGCCCATGGCTGCGGCCATCGGAGCGGATCTGCCCATCACCGAGCCGACCTCGAACATGGTCGTCGATATCGGCCATTTCCCTGGCGGGCATCGTCTATTCCAAGTCCGTGCGCATCGGCGGCGACAAGATGGACGAGGCGATTCTTCAGCACGTCAAGCGCAAATACAACATGCTCATCGGCGAGAGTTCCGCCGAGGATATCAAGATGACCATTGGCTCCGCGTACCCCCTGGATCCGGAGTTGGTCATGGACGTCAAGGGCCGCGACCTGGTTTCCGGCATTCCCCAGAACATTACCATCACCTCGGAAGAGGTCCGCAAGGCCATTTCCGAACCCGTCGACTCCATCGTGCAGGCGGTGCGCATAGCTCTGGAGCAGACTCCGCCGGAACTGGCGGCGGACATCGTCGACCGGGGCATCGTGCTGACCGGCGGCGGCGCTCTCTTGAAGGGTCTCGACAGCCTGCTCCGCGAGGAAACCTCACTGCCCATCACCGTGGTCGATGATCCGCTGTCCACCGTGGCACTGGGCTCCGGCAAGGTCTTGGACAATCTGGACGTCCTGCGCGAGGTAACCATCGAGTAGAGTGATGTCCCCTCGCTTCAAACGTCTGGTCCTGTTTTTCTTCCTTCCCCTGTTCCTCTATTTTTCCATGTACACATGGAACTGGAAGACGGGTTACCTCGATCGCCTGGCCGCTTTGACCGGGCTGGAGTTGACCGGATGGGTCCTGGCCCCGGGGAGATGGCTGCAGAACAACGTCGATGAATTCTGGTCGCGCTACGTCTATCTGGTCGGCGTTCGCCAGGAGAACGAGGACCTGGTCCTGCGGGTGCGGGAGCTCGAACAGGAGCTGACCCGCGTTTCCGAAAAGGCCAAGTCCGCAGATCGCCTGACTTCCCTTTTGCGTTTCAGCCCCGAGGCCTCCTGGGAAATGCGGGGGGGGCGGGTCATCGGACAAAAACTCGGTCCCAACGCCATTCTGGAAACCATACTTGTCGATGTGGGCATGCGTCACGGCGTGGGAGTCAATGATCCGGTCATCTCGCCCAAGGGCGTTGTCGGAAGAATCGCCAAGCCGGGACTTCATTTTTCTTCCGTGGTGCTGCTGTCCGATCCTTCCAGCCGGATTCCGGTCATCACCAGCGAGGGGCGTGTCCCGGCCATCGTGCAGGGACAGGGGGCCGGTGCGTTTCTTGAAGTGAAGTTCATCCCCCGCAACGATCCGGTCAGCCCCGGCGAGATATTGCTCAGTTCCGGGCTGGGCGGTGTTTTTCCCAAGGGCATCCCCGTGGCCCGGGTGGTGGAAGTGACTCCGGCGGATGTATCCCTTTTTCAGCGGGTTTACGCTGAGCCCCTTCTTGCCCTGCGCTATTACGAGGAACTGCTGGTCCTGAGCCGGACGGATGGATTCGACGCAGGCCAGCCCTTCATGGCGCCAGAGACCAATGCGTCCTCTCACGAAGCTCCCAAGGCGAAAGAAAAGAGTTCTGAAGAAAAGCCCGTTGCAAAGCCCTCTGCAGCCGCCCCGTCTGTGACACCTCCTCCCGTTTCGGAGCCCTCCACCGTAACACGGCACCCGGTGCGCAAGAAGCCGTGAGACTCTCAGCCGCGCATTCCCCGACTTCACGAAAGGGTCAAATTCCCGCAGTCATCTGGTGGACAGACTTTCTGATCATCGCCCTTTGGGCGCAGGAACTGTCCGGCGGACTCGACTTTCTCTCTCCAGGCGTGCTTATCTGCCTGCAGTCCGGGCAGTGGTGGACCGCGCTCTGGATGGGTGCGCTGTGGGTCCTTGTCCAGGAAGGGGGCGGGAATCTGGTTTTTGGCGTCAGCATTCTTTTTTATGCCGGAATGTTGGTGTTTTTCATGCTTTCGAAATGGCTCCTTGAGCCGGAGAATCCTCTTTTCATCATTCTGTTTTCCCTTTTGCTGGCCTGCTGGTCATGGGTGGTGCTGAGCGGGGCAATCAGTTTTCAGGAATTGCCCCCCCGGATCTATTCGCCCTGGTCCTGGGTTGCCAGGCAGTGGGTCGCGTATGTGTTTTTCTGGGGTGCAGCCCTGTTCATTTACAGATGCGGAGGCAGAAGTGGGCGCGTTTAATTCACCGGAACGGCCTCAGATATTTTCCGGTCCACCGCTGCTGCTCGTGCTCCTGGTGATCCTTTTTTGCATTTTCGGTATCCGGCTTTGGTATCTGCAAATCTACAAGAGCGAGTTCTATCAGGGGCGCGCCCAGGAGAACAGAACCAGGCAGAGCACCATGTTTTCCCCAAGAGGCATTATTCGGGACCGCACCGGAGTGCTGCTGGCGGAAAACAATCCCGCCTACGCCCTGGCGCTGGTGCGCGAGGACTGCCCGGACATTCCCAAGACTCTGGACCAGATCAGTCGCTGGACCGGGCAGCCCCGGGACGAACTGCAAAAGGCCTTTGAGATCGGCCGCAAGCGGGTCAAGCATTTCGATGAGCAGGTCATCGTGCCCAACATACCGTTCGAGCTGGTGGCCTTGGTCGAGGCACATCGGGAGGACTGGCCCGGGCTTGTCATCGCGGTGCGACCCAAGCGTTCGTATGCTCACGGGGAAACCCTGGCTCATGTGCTGGGATATGTGGCCCGGGCCAATGAAGAAGAGCTCAACAACGACCCGGATCTGCAGTTGGGTGACAACGTGGGCAAGCAGGGCGTGGAGTTGATGCTCGAACGCCGGTTGCGCGGGACCAAGGGGCTGCAGGAATTTGAAGTCGATGCCTCCGGGCGGGTGCTGTCCTCAAGGATTGTTTCCTCTCCGGTCATGGGCGAAGATCTGAACTTGAGCATCTCCCTGCCCTTGCAGGAGGTCGCGATCAAGGCTCTGGACGGCCGGGCCGGTTCGGTCGTGGCCATGGATGCCGACACGGGTGAGGTGCTGGCATTGGTCAGCCTGCCCAGCTACGACCCCAACGAGTTTGTCGTGGGCATCAGCCACGCCAAATGGAAGGAGCTGCTCGAAGATCCGTTGCATCCTCTGCAGAACCGTCCGGTACAAAGCGCCTATCCGCCAGGCTCGATATTCAAGCTCGCGGTGGGGGGGCTAGGGCTTGAGAGCAGAACGTTCAAGCCTTCCACGACCGTGTTTTGTCCCGGCAGCTACAAGCTCGGCCAACGCGTCTTTCGATGCTGGAACAAAGGCGGCCATGGGACTGTCGATTTCAAGAAGTCGCTGCGCGAGTCCTGCGATGTCTATTATTATCATCTGGGTGAAAAACTTGGTGTGGAAGCGATAAGCGACTTTGCGACCCAGTGCGGATTTGGCGTCAAGACAGGCATTGAACTCCCTCATGAGCGAACGGGCAACATGCCCACACCGGAATGGAAGCTGAACCGCTTCGGTGAGAAATGGCAGGGCGGCGAGACCTTGAACTTCGCCATTGGTCAGGGATACACGCTGACCACCCCGTTGCAGATTGCCCGGTTTGTCGCGGCGTTGGCCGGCGACGGGAAAATTCTGCGGCCGACGCTCCTTCTGTCAAAGGAGCCTGAGGTTACGGGAGACCTGCCCATGAGTCCCGCGACCAGGAAACTGGTTCTCGATGCTATGGTGGCCACGGTGGAGGAGGACAGGGGCACTGCCCGGGTTCTTCGTCGCCCCGGTCTGAGGATCGGTGGCAAGACCGGCACGGCCCAAGTTGTGAAACTGCAGGAAAAATACGAAAAGAAAACGACCCAGGAGATTCCTTACAAATACAGGGATCACGCTTGGATGGCCTGTTTTGGTGAAAAGGACGGGAAGCGTTTTGTGGTCGTATCCATGGTGGAACATGGCGGACATGGGGGCTCCGATGCGGGGCCAGTGGCCGGGGCAGTGCTCGATGTGCTTCTGGACGTGCAGCCAGGCGACTGACCAGGAAGGGTAATGTTCGACAGACGACTCATATTTCATATCAACTGGGGCCTCTTGATCCTGACCGCGATACTTTTTTTCGTCGGGGTCATGAACCTGTATTCTGCCAGCACCCTGCGCCTTGCTTCCGGCCTTGAAATCGATACGTATTTCAACAAACAGCTCATTTGGGGCGGGGCCGGGCTGAGTGTGATGACTGCGCTGGTGCTGGTTGACTATCGGCATCTTAAATCCATTTCGTGGCCGTATTTCATTCTCTGTCTGATTCTTCTGCTGGGGGTCAGCGTTGCCGGAAAAACCATTTACGGAGCCAAGAGATGGCTTGATCTCGGTTTTTTCAATCTCCAGCCCACGGAACTGACAAAGATCGCGGTTTTGATTCTTGGCGCCAGGCTGATGGCCCGCATGGAGGGCAAACTGGGCTGGATCAACCTGGGCAAGGCGCTCCTGGTCGGGCTGGTGCCGGCAGTCCTGGTTGTCAAGCAGCCGGACCTCGGATCGGCTTTGAACATCCTGCTCATTCTGGGCGGCATGATCCTTTTCAAAGGCGTCACCAGCGCGGTTTTCAAGGTGCTGATTGTCGTTTTGCCGATCATGGTCCCGTTTGGCTGGTTTTTTCTGCATGACTATCAGAAGCAGCGCATCATGACTTTTCTTGACCCAGGAAACGATCCGCTCGGGGCCGGCTACCACATCATTCAGTCCCAGATCGCAATTGGATCCGGAGGGTTCTGGGGTAAGGGCTTCCTGGAAGGCACTCAGAGTCAGCTGCGTTTTCTCCCGGAAAAGCATACGGATTTTGCTTTTGCCGTTTACGGCGAAGAATGGGGCTTCTTTGGGTCCATTATCTTGCTCATTCTCTTCTGCTCCTTTCTCTATCAGATTTACATTGTCACCATGGAAGCCAAGGATGACTTCGGGAGCTATCTCGCGGCCGGGGTCTTTTTTTACTTCTTTTGGCAAATTCTCATCAATATCGGCATGGTGCTCGGAATCATGCCCGTCGTCGGGATTCCGCTGCCTTTCATCAGCTACGGGGGCAGTGCGTCCGTGGTCAATTTTTGCATGGTCGGGCTCGTTCTTAATGTGGCCATGCGTCGTTTCGTTTTTAAAAAGGGCTGACCTCCGGTTTTTTCATTTCGAGTGGCCGGAATTTTTATGGCCGTGGATCCGAAATAAGGTGTGTACGCAGATTGCGCGGCACTTTTTTTTCCGAAAAGAAATGCGCGAGCTAGACACGTGAAATTCCGAACAAACTCCGAAAACCCATGCCATGCCAATCATTTTACTGATGCTTTGTCCAAAAAGATTTTGACACGAAAATGGGAATCAGATAGAGGCCCTGTGACTTTGAACAAAAATTCACATACTTTTTAGGGGGCGGCATGATTGATCTAGATTACACTTTTTTTGTTCAGCTCGTGAACTTTATGGTCATCCTGACGGTCTTGAATTTGATCTTGTATCGACCCATCCGGGGGATCATCAAGAAGCGGGCCGAGGTCATGAGTCAAAAGCTGGGTTCCATCGAGGATTTCGCCGCCAAGGCGGAGGCCAAGCTTGAGAGCTACAAGGTTGCTTTGAGCGGAGCCCGGGTCGAAGCTCAGCAGCTGCGCGTAGCTCTGAAAGCTGAAGGCCTTGCAGTTGAGTCTTCCGTTTTGGCCGAGGCCGGAGCCAAAGCCGCCGAAAAGGTCGCCGCCGCCCGAAAGGAGATCGACGGTCAGAAGCAGACAGCCCTCAAGGCTCTGCGCCAAGAAGTCGCCGCCTATGCCAAGAACGTCGCCAGCAAGGTGCTGAGCAAGGCTTGATAGGTACGGGATTTTCTTATGTGTCATAGATTTACTTTTTCATATAAGGAGGGCGGAATTTTGAAAAAGTTCAAGACTGTCGGATTGGTGACGGCAGCACTGGTTCTCTGCGCGGCGATAGCTTTCGCCAGCGAGGGAGAAGGCGGAGGGGCCAACAAGCTGCTCGACCTTCTCTATCGCGTAATCAATTTCGGCATTGTCGCGTTCTTGATCTATAAGTTCGCGGGCAAGCGTATCGCGGACATGTTGTCCGGGCGCACCAAGCAGATCGAGACGGACCTTGCCGATCTCGACGAGCGTAAGGAAGATGCCGAAAAGCGTTTGCTCGAAGTTGAGGCGAGTATCGCGAATCTTGAAGCGGAAAAAGCCAAGATTCTGGATGATGCAAAGGCTCAGGGTGAAGCCATGCGTCAGGCGATTATCGACAAAGCGGAGGCCCAGGCTGTTCAGATCAGGGCTCAGGCTGAAGTTTCGGCGGCCCAGGAAGCCAAGTTGGCTATCGACGCCATCCGTGAAGAACTGGCCGAAAAGATTACCATTGCCGCTGAAGATCTTGTCAAGAAGCAGCTCAAGAAGAAAGATCACGAAGATTTGGTCAACGAATATCTTAAAAAGGTGGTGCTCAATTGACTGGGAATATCGTAGCAAGACGGTACGCCAAGGCTTTGTTCGCCGTTGCGCAGACGCAGTCCGAAAAGGGTGCGATGGCGCAATATGGCGACGACCTGGCCAAGCTGGCTGGACTCCTGGAGAATGCGCCTGAGCTCACGAAGATCTTCCGCAACCCAATTTTTGGTGTGGAAGAAAAGAGAGGGGTAATCACCAAAATTCTGGACAAGGTCGCACCCTGCGCCATGGTCCGGAATTTTTGTCTGCTGCTCGCGGACAAGAACAGATTGTCTTTTCTCCCCGAGATCAACGCATCCTATGGAACGCTTTTGGATTCAGCCCAGGGTGTTCTTCGCGGCAAGCTGGTGACGGCTGTAAAGCTTTCCGATGTTGTGCAGAAGAACGTTGTCGATAAATTGCAACGCGAGTCGGGCCAGAAAGTGGTCCTTGATTACGAAGTGGATCAGGAGATTATTGGCGGGCTTATGCTCAAGATCGGTGACAAGATCCTTGACGCCAGTATTCGCGCTCAGCTGCAAATTTTGAAAGAAAATATCAAAAGGGGTGAGTAGAGGCTATGCAGATTAAAGCAGAAGAAATTAGCCAGATCATCGAAGGCCAGATCAAGAATTACGAGAAAAAGGTTGAGATGAGCGAAACTGGCGTGGTCTTGTCAGTGGGTGACGGTATCGCCCGCGTTTACGGTTGCGAAAACGCGATGGCAATGGAACTCCTCGAGTTCCCAGGTAACGTCATGGGAATGGTCCTTAACCTTGAAGAAGATTCCGTTGGTGTCGCCCTTCTCGGCGAAACGGAACACATCAAGGAAGGCGACATCGTTAAACGTACGGGCCGCATTTTCCAGGTTCCCGTCGGCGATGCGGTCATGGGCCGTGTCATCGACCCCCTGGGCAATCCCATCGACGGTTTGGGACCGATCCAGACGGATATGTTCCGTAACGTTGAAATCAAGGCCCCCGGCATCATCGCCCGTAAGTCCGTACATGAGCCCATGTACACCGGTCTGAAGGCCATCGACGCCATGACTCCGATCGGCCGCGGCCAGCGCGAACTGATCATTGGCGACCGTCAGGTCGGTAAGACCGCAGTCGGCGTTGATGCCATCATTGCCCAGAAGAACAGTGACATTCACTGTTTCTATGTCGCCATCGGCCAGAAACGTTCCACTGTCGCCCAGGTGGTTGAAGCCCTTCGCCAGAACGGCGCTTTGGAATACACCACCGTCATTTCCTCCACCGCTTCCGAGCCTGCTCCGCTGCAGTTCATCGCTGCCTACTGCGGTTGCACCATGGCGGAATTCTACCGTGACAACGGCAAGCACGCACTGATCGTATATGACGATCTTTCCAAGCAGGCTGTCGCCTACCGGCAGATGTCGCTGCTTCTGCGCCGCCCTCCGGGACGCGAAGCCTTCCCCGGCGACGTTTTCTATCTCCACTCCAGACTTCTGGAGCGTTCCTGCAAGGTCAACGACAAGCTGGGTGCCGGTTCCCTGACCGCCCTGCCTGTTATTGAAACCCAGGCCGGCGACGTTTCGGCATACATTCCGACCAACGTTATCTCCATCACCGACGGCCAGGTCTATCTTGAGCCCAACCTGTTCATGGCCGGCATCCGTCCCGCCATCAACGTCGGTCTGTCCGTATCCCGAGTCGGCGGCGCCGCTCAGATCAAGGCCATGAAGAAGGTTGCAGGCACACTGCGTCTCGATCTCGCCCAGTATCGCGAACTTGCCGCTTTCGCGCAGTTCGGTTCCGATTTGGACAAGGCCACCAAGACCAAGCTGACTCGAGGCGAGCGTCTGGTCGAGCTGCTCAAGCAGCCCCAGTACAAGCCTATGGTCGTCGAAGAGCAGGTTGCCGTTCTTTACGCCGGCACCCGTGGCTTCCTTGATGACGTAGCCGTTACAGACGCCATCCGCTTCGGTGAAGAACTGGTTGAGTTCATGCGCAACCAGAAATCCGACATCCTGGCTGAAATTGTTCAGACCAAGGATCTTGGCAGTGAAACCGAAAAGAAGCTGGCTGATGCGATCAATGAGTTCAAAGCCGGTTTTAAAGCCTAGGATCGTTTAAGGAGTCGTAAATGGCATCACTCAGGGACATTCAGAATAAAATCGTCGGTGTAAAGAAGACCAAGCAGATTACGAAAGCGATGAACATGGTCGCTTCCGCAAAGCTGCGCGGTGCTCAGAGCCGCATCGAACGCTTTCGTCCCTATGCTGATAAGTTCAATGACATTCTTATCGATCTGGCTTCCCGCGCCGACGCCAGCGCGCATCCCCTGCTTGAAAAGCGCGAAGTCATTCAGAACGTAGGTATCGTTCTGGTGACCTCGGACAAGGGTTTGTGCGGCAGTTTCAACGCGAACTTGTGCAATGCGGCCAACAGGTTGGCCAAGCAGAAGGAAGCAGAAGGCAAGACGGTCAAGTTTATCTGCATTGGAAAGAAAGGCAGAGACTTCATCCGCAAGACGACATTCGAGATTGCCACCGCTTACGCTGAAAACATGACTCATTTCGATTTTCAGCTGGCAAGCGAAACCGGTAATCTCGTCATTGACGGATATCTCTCTGGGCAATTTGACGAGGTGCACGTTGTTTACGGAAAGTTCGTAAACATCGCGAGGCAGGAAGCGACATCGTCGCAGATTCTCCCCGCCGAAACGCCCGAAGTGGAGGCTCCGGCCGGTGCTTCGAGCGAGTACATCTTTGAACCGTCAGTGGAAGGCCTTTTGGCCGAACTGCTGCCTAGGTATGTCAAGGTTCAGATGTATCGCGGCCTGCTCGACACGTCGGCCAGTGAGCACGCAGCTCGCATGTCGGCCATGGATAACGCGACAAAGAACTGCGACGAAATGGTCGGCAGCCTGACCAAAGTCTACAACAAGGCGCGCCAGGCAAGTATCACCACCCAATTAATGGACATCGTAGGCGGTGCCGAGGCACTGAAAGGATAAGGGGGCATAACGCATGAGTGCTGTTAATACCGGTAAAATAGTGCAGGTCATCGGACCTGTTGTTGACTTGGAGTTTGCCGAAGGCAACCTTCCGAGTATTTTGAACGCTGTTCTCATTACGAACCCGACCATTGACGCCGAAGAAGACAACCTGGTTGTCGAAGTCGCGCAGCATCTTGGCAACAGCGTTGTCCGCTGCATCGCCATGGACAACACCGACGGTCTTGTTCGCGGTCAGATCGGCAAGGATACGGGCAAGCCCATTCAGGTACCCGTAGGCAAGGCTTCCCTGGGACGAATTCTGAACGTCGTTGGTCGCCCTGTGGATGAAAAGGGACCCATCTCTTCCGAGAAGATGTACCCAATTCACCGCCCTGCTCCCGGCTTCACCGAGCAGTCCACCAAGATTGAAGTGCTGGAGACTGGCGTTAAGGTTATTGACCTGCTCGTTCCCTTTCCCAAGGGTGGAAAGATGGGCATGTTCGGTGGCGCCGGTGTCGGCAAGACCGTTATTCTCATGGAAATGATCAACAACATCGCCAAGAACCACGGTGGTATTTCCGTGTTCGCCGGTGTTGGTGAGCGTACTCGTGAAGGTAACGACCTTTACCATGAAATGATTGAAGCCGGCGTTCTGGATAAAGCCTGCCTCGTCTACGGCCAGATGAACGAACCTCCGGGAGCCCGTTCGCGCGTTGCGCTGACCGCTCTGGCTGCCGCGGAATACTTCCGTGACGAAGAAAACCAGGACGTGCTGCTTTTCGTAGATAACATCTTCCGCTTCACCCAGGCCGGCTCCGAAGTCTCCGCGCTTCTTGGCCGCATGCCTTCCGCGGTTGGTTACCAGCCGACGCTGGGTACCGACCTTGGTGAATTGCAGGAGCGCATCACTTCCACCAAAACCGGTTCCATCACCTCGGTTCAGGCCGTTTACGTGCCCGCCGATGACTTGACCGACCCCGCTCCTGCGACGACCTTCTCGCATCTTGACGGAACCATCGTTCTGTCCCGCCAGATCGCGGAGCTTGGCATTTACCCTGCGGTGGACCCTCTTGACTCCACTTCGCGCATTCTGGATCCCAACGTTATCGGCATGGATCACTACATGACTGCCCGTGCCGTGCAGCGTCTGCTCCAGAAATACAAGGATCTGCAGGACATCATCGCGATTCTGGGCATGGACGAACTGTCTGACGAAGACAAACTGTCCGTTTCCAGAGCACGCAAGATTCAGCGTTTCCTGTCTCAGCCTTTCTTCGTTGCCGCCCAGTTTACCGGCAAGGAAGGACGTTATGTGAAGCTTGAAGAGACCATCAAGAGCTTCAAGGAAATCATTGAAGGCAAGCACGATTCTATTCCGGAGTCTTGCTTCTACATGGTAGGCGGACTTGAAGAGGCATTGGAAAACGCCAAGAAACAGTAATTCTTGCTCTGGGGTATTGATATGGCTAAAACAATTACGCTTGAAATAGTGACACCAGACAAGATGGTGCTCAAGGAAGAGGTCGATTACGTCGGCGCTCCCGGCATCAATGGCGAATTCGGTGTCCTGCCCAATCATATCCCGTTTCTCTCTGCACTTGGTATCGGGAGCCTTTACTACAAACTCAACGGCAAGAAGTACTTCGTTTTTGTTGCCGGCGGATTTGCTGAAGTCTCCCCTGCAAAGGTGACGGTTCTTGCCGAAGTAGCGGAAAGAGCTGAAGACATCGATCTGGAAAGAGCTCGCAGAGCTCAGGACAGAGCCGAGCAGCGCACCAAACAGCAACAGGAGAAATTGGATCACGCAGCCGTTCAGGCTGCATTGGCCAGAGCACTTCATCGCATGAAATGCCGGCAGAATGCCGTTAGTGAAGGCACTTGCCGCATGTAATGACTGCCGATCACGTTATCTAGAAAGCAGGCTCTTCGGAGCCTGCTTTTTTTAGGACTATTGAATCTTGAGAATAATAAAATATCCCGATAACAAAGATTAAGATTTTCGAGGCTTAAACAGTGGATTGCGCTTTGCGCACATCATGCCATTGATTGGTTTTGGCACGTCTGGCGACAGCAAAGCCTGTGAGAGCATCACTTAAAGTTCCGAGCCGAAATATTTTTTTTGAGGACAATCATGAAGCCAGAATTGGGATACGTCATCTTGGCCGCGGGCAAGGGCACGCGCATGCACTCTGATTCACCCAAGGTTTTGCAGGAGGTTTTGGGCAAGCCGCTGCTTGGCTATGTATACGACGCCTTGTCGCGCGTGCCCGCAACACAGGTCTGGACCGTGATCGGTTTTCAGGCTCAACAGGTGCAGTCCGGCTTTTCCGAGCCTCAGAGACAGTTTGTTTTGCAAGAGGAGCAGCTTGGCACGGGCCATGCCGTCATGCTCGCTTGGGATGACGTCGTAGCCAGCGGGATTTCCCATCTCTGCGTGCTCAACGGTGATACCCCTCACGTACCAGCTGATGCCATTTCCGATTTGGTGGATTTATGCACGGCACAAAATGCAGGCATGGGTATGCTGACCTTGCATCTGGAAAATCCTTTTGGATACGGACGGGTCATCCGCGATGCCGAGGGATGCGTCGAATGCGTAGTGGAAGAAAAGGATTTCATTGCCGCGGATCACGGCGGAGAGGTTTGCGAGGTTAATTCCGGGGTATATGTGTTCGATGTATGCCGCTGCGGGCCGCTGCTGGAAAAGATGGACCAGAATAATGTCCAGCGGGAATATTATCTTACGCAGATGATCGCTATCTGCGCGGTGCAGGGGTTGCCTGTGGTCGGGTTGCCATTTGGTAGCTCGGATCTTTTGCGCGGCATCAATTCACCAAGGGAACTGGTTCGATTTGAAGAGTCTCTGCGTCAGAAGATCGTGGATAACCTGCTCGACTCCGGCGTCATTCTTCGCAACAGCGAAACGATTTTCATTGGGCCCGACGTCGTTGTTGCGCCCGGTGCCGAAATAATGGGGCCTTGCGAGATCTACGGTTGCTCCCGAATTGAGCGGGGGGCGTCCATCTCTTCTCATTGCTGGATCAAGGATTCGATTCTTGGTCCTTGCCAAGTGAAATCCTTTTCTCATATTGAGGGATCTCACATCCGCGCCGGGGCAAGCGTCGGTCCTTACGGACGGCTCAGGCCCGGGTCCGATATCGGGGAAGATGCGCGGGTGGGCAACTTCGTCGAGGTAAAGAAATCGGTGCTCCATGCCGGCGCCAAGGCGGGTCATCTTTCCTACTTGGGTGACAGCGATATCGGCCCAGGGGTGAACATCGGTGCGGGGACTATCACCTGTAATTATGACGGTGCGAGGAAGCATCGCACCGAGATTCATGAAAACGCCTTTATAGGCAGCAATACCGCGCTGGTCGCCCCGGTGGTCGTTGGGGCTGGCGCCCTTGTCGCCGCAGGTTCAGTGGTTACTAAAGATGTTCCGGATGGTGCCCTGTGCGTTGCCAGGGCCAGACAGTTGAATTTGGACCGCAAGAAAAAATCACATCAATCCTAGGATAACTCATGGATATTCTTAATCAGTTGACAGAGAAGATAACGCTCCTTCTGGAGCGCCAGGAAGCGTTGAAACTTGAGAATATGCAATTAAAAGAGTCTCTTGAGCAGGAGCGGCAGACCAAAGAGGCCGTTCTGTCCAGGGTGGAAAATATCTTGAACAGCCTGCAAGAGGTTGATAGAAACTAAGTAATGCCAGGATACAATTTGACAGTGCTCGGCCTCGATCTTTCCTTCGCGGCCGATGTCTCACCCGAGCGGATTCACAAAGCTGTTGACTTGGTTCATCAGCGCTACAAGGATCTCGAAGGGCGGGTCAGTCACATGAGCAAGGAGCGGCTTCTGACATACCTGGCGTTGAGTCTGGCCGACGATTATTTACATGATCAAGGGAAGATGTCGCAACTGGAAGGCACGTTGCAGCAGCTTCTTTCGAAGATAGATAGTCCTGAAGAATAGTGAACAAGTACCCTGGAGGGTCAGTGATTGGTGATGCGTTTTTGAGCCAATAAAGCGCAATTAGGGTAGCTTACAACGGTCTTGTGTGCACGCTTCGGGCAACCGGAGAAGCCTGATGGACTGTAGCCAACCCCCTCTTAACTTAAGAGGTTCAAAATGATTCCCAACACTGCCTTCCGGGGCTTTTAACTGGTTCACCCCTTCCAAAAGCCAGTCTCTCGAACACTCCTTGCCGATTGAAATTAAGCGCTCGCGCTGTTGTTCCGTCAGTCCGATTTATGGACAGGAACGACGTATCATGGTCGTTGCGCAGCCATCTTAAATATATTGTGCCAAGGAGTTTCCATGACCAGCCAGATCATAATTACCGCTTTTATTTGCACCGGGATCGGTGCGGTTGCGGGTTTTTTGTTCAAAAAATATATCACCGACCAAGAGAACGATGACGCTCGCAAATTGTCCGAACGGATTCTGGATGAAGCCAAGAAAGATGCGCAGGCGCACAAGAAAGAGGTTTTGCTCCAGGCTCAGGACGAGGTTTTTGCCCTGAAGAAGGAAGTCGAGCAGGATGCCAAGGATCGTGAGCGCGAGCTGAAAAAGAACGAGGCCAGGTTGCAGGCCAAGGAAGAGCGACTGGAAAAGAAGGTGGAATCCCTGGCCCTGAAGGAAAGCGAGCTGGTCAGCCTTGAAAAGAAGGTTGCCAAGCAGGAGCGCGCCGTTGAGGAGAAGGAAGAGGGGCTGCAGGAACTGATCGATGCCCAGCAGACCCGCCTGGAGGAAATCTCCGGATTGACCGCCGAAGAGGCTCGCGCCCGGCTCATGCAGGAAATAGAGAGCAAGGCTCGCCATGAAGCGGCCAAGATGGTGCGCGTGATCGAAGTCGAGGCGCAGGAGACCGCGCATCGCAAGGCGCAGATGATCATTGCCAGCGCGGTCCAGCGCTATGCGGGCGATTACGTCTCCGAACATACGGTCAGCTCCGTGGAGCTGCCAAGCGAAGACATGAAGGGGCGGATTATCGGTCGCGAAGGTCGTAACATCAGAGCCATCGAAGCGGCCACTGGGGTGGACCTGATTATCGACGATACGCCGGAAACCGTCATCTTGTCCGCGTACAATCCGCTACGCCGCGAAGTGGCGAAGAGGTCGCTCGAAAGATTGATCAGCGATGGACGCATCCATCCCGCGCGCATCGAGGACATCGTCAAGAAGGTCGAAAAGGAGATGGATGTCCAGATACGGGAAATCGGCGAGCAGGCCACCTTCGACCTCGGCGTGCACGGAATTCATCCCGAGATTGTCCGTCTGCTCGGACAGCTGCGTTTCCGCACGAGTTTCACCCAGAATGTCCTGCAGCACTCCCTTGAAGTGGCTTTTTTGTGCGGAATCATGGCCGCTGAACTTGGGCTTGATATCAAGAAGGCCAAGCGGGCCGGTTTACTGCATGATCTGGGCAAGGCCGTGGACCACGAGGTCGAGGGCCCGCATGCGCTCATCGGTGCTGATCTGGCCAAGAAATACAATGAGTCCGCCGAAATCGTGCACGCCATTGCCGCGCACCATGAGGATGTCCCGCCGAAGTCAGTCTATGCCGTACTGGTCCAGGCTGCGGACAGCCTCTCCGGAGCGCGTCCCGGAGCGCGCAAGGAGCTTCTGGAGAGCTATGTGAAGCGCCTTGAGGAACTCGAGGGGATCGCCACCGGCTTTACCGGCGTGAGCCGGGCATTCGCCATTCAGGCTGGCCGTGAAGTCCGGGTCATGGTTGATTGCGAGGCGGTCAACGACGACCAGATCTACATGCTGAGCAAGGACATCGCCAAGCAGATAGAAGAAAAGATGACTTATCCCGGCCAGATCCGGGTAACTGTCATTCGCGAAAAGAGGGCCGTAGGCATTGCGAAATAGTTCCCGAATGAGGCTTCTTTTCCTTGGTGACATAGTAGGCAACAGCGGGCGGCAGATGGTTAAGGATCATCTGCCGCGTTTGCGTCGGGAATTGGAACTGGATGTGGTGCTGGCCAACGGCGAGAATGCTTCGGGAGGCCTTGGGCTCTCGGCCAAAAGCGCCCAGGAGCTCAAAAGATGCGGTGTGGACGTCGTGACCACCGGCAACCACGTCTGGAAATTTCCCGACATCCGGCCAGCTCTCGAGAATGAGCCATGGCTGCTGCGTCCGGGCAACTATCCCGCATCGGCACCGGGCCGTGGCGCAGGTGTTTACAAGCTGGGTGACAACCTTCCGCCGCTCATGGTCATCAATCTGCAGGGGCGGACCTTCATGGAAGCCATCGACTGCCCGTTCACGGTTGCCGAGGCCCTGGTCGTCCAGGCTCCGCCCGGGGCCGTGATCGTGGTCGACATGCATGCCGAGGCTACCTCGGAAAAGCGTGCCCTGGCCCATCTGCTGCGTGGACGCGTCCAGGCTGTGGTCGGCACGCATACTCATGTGCAGACCAACGACGCGCGCATTTACGACGGAATAACCGGCTACATCTCGGACCTTGGGATGTGCGGGCCGGAAGATTCCTGTCTGGGCATGGACAACGACATAATTTTACGCAGATTTCGGACAGGGCTCCCCCAACGTTTTGAGCTGGCCAAAGGGCCGTGCATGTTGAACGGGGCGTTTATGGAAGTGGATCACGGTCAATGCCTCGAGATCGCGGCATGGCAATACAGGGCATCTTAAAGAACAGGAACCGTCATGACAGATATGGAGCTGGCTCGGCAGCTGGAGCAGATCCGGCGCGGGAGCGTCGAGATCATCAATGAAGAGGAACTGATCGCAAAACTGCGCACCGGCGTTCCGCTGCGGATCAAGGCCGGGTTTGATCCCACTGCACCTGATCTGCATCTTGGGCACACGGTACTGATCCAGAAGCTCAAGCACTTTCAGGAACTCGGACATCAGGTCATTTTCCTGATCG
Source organism: Deltaproteobacteria bacterium HGW-Deltaproteobacteria-18 (assembly GCA_002841885.1). NCBI lineage: Bacteria > Deltaproteobacteria > Deltaproteobacteria bacterium HGW-Deltaproteobacteria-18. The sequence goes on along the minus strand of PHBE01000011.1, from coordinate 107,229 downwards.
GCGATTTCACGGGCATGATCGGCGATCCCTCCGGAAAGTCCGAAACGCGCAAGAAATTGACCCGCGAAGAGGTTCTCCGCAACGCCGAAACATACAAGAAGCAGATTTTCAAGATACTCGATCAGGAACGAACCGAGATCGCCTTCAACTCCACTTGGATGGACACGTTTTCCGCTGCCGATTTCATCGAGCTCTGCTCGCGTTACACCGTGGCCCGCATGCTTGAGCGCGATGACTTTGAGAAGCGCTTCAAAGGCAACCAGCCCATCTCCATCCACGAATTCCTGTACCCGCTGGTTCAGGGTTACGACTCCGTGGCCCTCAGAGCCGATGTGGAGCTTGGCGGAACGGACCAGAAGTTCAATCTGCTCATGGGCCGCCACCTTCAGCGTGAGCACGGCCAAGCATCGCAGATCGTCTTGACCATGCCCATCCTGGAGGGCCTCGACGGAGTCCAGAAGATGAGCAAGTCGCTGGGCAACTACATAGGCATAGACGAGGCGCCGGGCGATATGTTCGGCAAGCTGATGTCCATCTCAGATGAATTGATGTGGCGCTATTACGAACTCCTTTCCGACAATTCCCTGGATCGGATCGGTTCCCTGCGCGAGCAGGTTCTGTCCGGCGCCCTGCATCCCAAGACCGCCAAGGAGGATCTGGCCCAGGAGATCACGACACGCTTTCACGGCTTGGAGGCCGGGGCCGCCGCGCGCGAGGCGTTCAACGCCGTGTTCGCCAAGCAGGGCATTCCGGAAGACATCGAGGTTTTCTTAGTGCAGGCGGGGACGCTGCTGGTGGATGTCCTGAGCGAGAGCGGCGTGTGTTCCTCCAAGGGCGATGCCCGGCGGATGTGCAAACAGAACGCCGTGACCATTGACGGACGCAAGGAGGACGATGCGTCGTTCGCATTCGCGCCGGGGGAATATGTGCTCAAGATCGGCAAGAAGAGATTCCTGAAGCTCGTGGCGGCCTAAGGGGGATTGGCTGATGTTATCGATTTTGCGTAAGGCCGTTCTTCTGTCGCGCATGGTCAAGATAGAACACTCGATCTTTGCCCTGCCCTTCGCCTATCTCGGAATGATCTGGGCCGCAGGCAGCTGGCCGGGCTGGAAGATATTTCTGGCTCTGACCGTGGCCATGGTGGCCGTGCGCTCGTTCGCCATGGCCGTCAATCGCCTCGCCGACCTCCCCATTGATTCAAAAAATCCGCGAACCCAGACCCGGCCTCTGGTGACGGGCGAGCTCAAGGTGTCCGAGACGCTGGTTTTCATAGTCACCAGCGCTATTGTCTTTGTCGGGGCATGCTGGCAGCTCAACGCCCTTTGTCTTGCGCTTTCTCCCCTGGCTCTGATCTGGTCCGCATTCTACAGCTACACCAAGCGATTCACCTTTCTGTGCCATTTTTTCCTGGGCACGGTGCTCGGGCTTGCGCCCATTGCAGGGTGGCTCGCCGTGTCCCCGCAGATTGCCCTTGCCCCTGTCCTGCTGGGCCTGGGGGTGACTTTCTGGGTGGCCGGATTTGATATCCTGTACGCATGTCAGGACGCCGAATTCGATCAGGCCGAAGGCCTGCATTCTCTGCCGGCAGCCAAAGGGTTGCCGATCGCACTGGCTCTTTCGACGTTCGGCCATGTTGTGACTGCCATCTTTTTTCTTCTGGCCGGCTGGTCTGCCGGCGCCGGACTTATTTACACAGGTTTTTGTCTGGCCGTGGCAGCGATCCTGCTTTTCGAGCATCGGCTGATCTCCGCGCACGACCTGAGCAGGGTCAATCTTGCTTTTTTCACCTTGAACGGATTTGTAGCGGTTTTCTTGTTTGTGGGCGCGGTCATCGACTTGGCGCTCAAGTAAATAATTTTCAGGGAGCATCTCATGCGCGAAGCCAACGTTTTCCCCACATACAGAGGGGAAATGGAATATGTCTGCCTCGGTTGTCAGGCCAGGTATCCCATTGACGAACTGCATTACACATGTCCCAGCTGCAAGGGTGTTTTTCTGCTGGAGGATACACGCTTCCCCGAGCTGGAAAAAACATCCGGCGCTGCTTGGCGCGATCTTTTCGACCTGCGCGCGGCGACCAAAAATCCGGCCCTGCGCGGCATTTTCCGCTTTTACGAGTTGATGGCCCCTGTCGTGGCCGAGGAGCACATCGTCTACCTGGGCGAGGGAAATACGCCTGTGACCCGCTCCTCACCCGCTCTGGAGCGTTTGGTGGGACAACCCATGGCCTTCAAGAATGACGGCCAGAATCCGTCCGCATCGTTCAAGGATCGCGGCATGGCTTGTGCCTATTCGTACCTGCGCCATATGGTGGACAAGCACGACTGGGACAATGTCCTGACCATATGCGCCTCTACCGGCGACACTTCGGCCGCCGCGGCGCTCTATGCCGCGTATGTGGGTGAGCCCCTGACTTCCGTGGTGCTCCTGCCCCAGGGCAAGGTCACTGCGCAGCAACTTTCCCAGCCTCTCGGCAGTGGGGCAAAAGTGCTCGAAATCCCGGGTGTTTTTGACGACTGCATGAAGGTGGTCGAATATCTGGCCGATCATTACCGGGTGGCGCTGCTGAATTCCAAGAACGCCTGGCGCATACTCGGGCAGGAGAGCTATGCCTTTGAGGTCGCGCAGTGGTATGATTGGAATCTGAGCGGAAAGGTCATTTTCGTGCCCATCGGCAATGCCGGAAACATTACCGCCATCATGAGCGGATTTCTGAAACTCCTGCGGCTTGGGATCATAGAGTCCCTGCCTCGTATCGTCGGGGTGCAGTCCGAGCATGCGGACCCCGTGTTCAGGTATTATGCCCAGGAGTCTGAGCCGCGCAGGTTCGAGGCCGTGAAGGTCCGTCCCTCCGTTGCCCAGGCGGCCATGATCGGCAATCCCGTGTCGTTTCCCCGGGTCGCGTTTCTGGCCGATAGCTACCAGAAACTCGGTGGAGCGGGATCGTTCCAGGTCGTGCAGGTCAGCGAGCAGCGCATCATCGAGTCCATGCTGCTTGCCAACAGGCATGGCCACATCGCCTGCACCCAGGGCGGGGAATGCCTGGCCGGGCTTTTGAAAGCCAAGGAACTGGGACTCATGGATGAAGGAGAACTTGCCGTTCTTGACGCCACGGCACACGCTTTGAAATTCGCTGGATTTCAGGACATGTATTTTCATGACGGATTCGGCCCGGAATTTGAGATCACGCCGGACAAGAAGCTGGCCAATGTGCCGCGTCTGGTCATTGACCAGCACGAGAAGGAGCGCCTGTCCGAGGATGCGTTCACGGTTCAGGCCGCCCAGAACGTGGTCGGCATGCTGGGGCTGGACAAGAAATGACGGCGATAGCCTGAAATGCTGGAAAACAGAAATGGCCGGGATGTGCATCCCGGCCATTTCTTGTTTGAGTTGTATTTTGCGGCCGCTAGGTGCCCGGCGGCAGGCCGAGCAGAGTGATACCTTGGGCGTTGGCAAAATCAATCGCCTTGCCCTGTTCGAAAAAGATGCATCCGCCTGCCTCGAAGGCCAGGCAAGTCGCGCCGACATCGGCCATGGATTGCAGGGTCTTCAGGCCGAAGGCAGGGAGATCGAGCCTTTTGTCCTGGGTCGGCTTTGGGCGCTTTACGACCACCGCGCCGGAGCCGCCAAGCTGACCGCCGCGTTTTATGGCGGCATCCGTGCCTTCAATGGCCTCGACGGCCAGAACGATTTTTTCCCGCACTACCAGACACTGGCCTATGTCGAACTGGCCCAGAGATTGAGCCAGCTTCCAGGCGAACTCCACATCCTCGCGTTCGGTTTGCGTAGGTTTTCTTTTTGTCAGGATTCCTGCAGGAGCCAGCAGGTCAGGCGAGTAATGGTGCGGGGCCACGACGATGATGCCTTCGCGTTCCAGTTCGGCAGTCAGTGCGCGCAGCAGGACGTCATCCCCTCGGGCCTTGATGGAAAAAAGAAGCCTTGCCGCCCGCCAGTCAGGACGAAGATCAAGAGCCTTTGGTTTGTTGATGGGGCCTGCCATGACCACGTGCGTGACATGGTTTGCGGTGAAGAAATCTATAAGCTTGCCGAGTTGGCCAAGTTTGAGCCATGAGAAATTGTCGCAGTGGGCTTGAAAGGCTGGATCGGTATCGGAAGCAAATCCGACACCGATGACGCGTTCGCCGCGCTCTCTTGCCGTAGTGGCCACGGTGATGGGAAATGAGCCGCCGCCAGCGATTATGCCAAGCGTTCTGGTCATGGCCTGTCTAGATGCGTTCAGGCGTGATGGTGCCTCGTTTGCTGCTGCGGATGAAGTCGAGGAGCTTCATGACCTGGGAGAAGTTGCCAAGCTCCGTCTCGACCTGCTGCATGACTTCATTGCGTTCCTGATTGGAGCGCCATATCAGCTTGTAGGCGGATTTCAGGGCATGAATTTCCTCCGAGGAAAAACCATGCCTGCGCAAACCGATGAGATTGAGCCCGCGCAAGGTAGCGCGCTCGCCGACGGCCAGCATGAAGGGCGGCACATCTTGGGCCACGCCGGTTTTCCCGCCGATGAATGCGAAATCGCCGATGTTCACGAACTGGTGCACGGCCGAAAGACCGCCCACGACCACTTCATTGCCCACGATCACATGTCCGGCCAGGGTTGCGGCGTTGGCCAGGACGTTGTTGTCTCCTACCACGCAGTCGTGCGCGATGTGGGAGTAGGCCATCATCAGGTTGTCCGAACCGACCCGGGTTATGCCGCCTCCGCCTTCGGTGCCGCGGTGGATGGTCGAAAATTCGCGGATCTTGTTCCGGTCGCCGATGACGAGTCTGCTCGCTTCTCCGCCGAATTTGAGATCCTGGGGCTCACCTCCGACGCAGGCCATGGAGTGGACATGGTTTCTGCTGCCAAGGGTTGTGAAGCGTTTGATCTGGGCTCCGGCGTCGATGACCGTCTCGTCACCGATGTGAACTTTGTCCTCGATGACCGCAAAAGGGCCGATCGTGACTCCGGTGCCAAGGTACGCTCCGGGATGAACTACTGCTGAAGGGTGAATGTCAGTCTGCATCAGTCCTCCCTGGGTACTACGGAAGCGGTCAGGATGCCTTCGGCCACGACTTTGCCATCGACCATGGCCTTGCCGTTGGTCTTCCACATGCTCATCTTGTGACGCTCGTAGGTAACGTGCAGGTGCAGTTGGTCACCTGGGAACACGGGACGGCGGAAGCGCACTTTCTCCATGCCGGTGAACAGAAATATCTTGCCTACGGTATCCGCCGGCGGAAGGCTCTTGATGACCATGATTCCGCCAGCCTGAGCCAGCGCTTCAAGAATGAGCACTCCGGGCATGACCGGGTAGGACGGAAAGTGACCCTGAAAAAAAGGTTCGTTGATGGATACGCTCTTGATGGCGTGTACGGATTTCATGGGCTCAAAAGAGAGTACCCGGTCCACCAGCAGGAAGGGATAGCGGTGTGGAAGCAGATCCAGAATGTCACGGCTTACAATTTCGCCATTCTCAGGTTTGTTGATCATGTCATTACCCTTTGTTCGCGAGTTCTTCCCGGAGTGCGGCCAGTTCCTTTTCCAGTTTGCCCAGTCGCCGCTTCATTTCCGGCAGCTTGGGCATTATGGCCGAGGCGCGCAAGAATGATCCGTGAGACATGACCGGAATACCGCTCAGGTCCTGGCCCGGAGGCACGTCCTTGCCTACGCCTGATTTGGCGCCGATACGGCATCCGTCGCCAAGGTTCAGGTGTCCGGCGACGCCGACCTGACCAGCCAGAATCACGCCGTCGCCCAGGGTGGTAGACCCTGCGATGCCGACTTGCGACACGATGATGCAGTTTCTCCCTAGCCGGACATTGTGGCCGAGCTGGACCAGATTATCGATTTTGGTGCCCCGTCCCACGCGGGTTTCACCCAGGGCGGCACGGTCTATGGTCGTGTTTGCCCCGATTTCGACGTCATCTTCGATCACGGTCCGGCCAATCTGTGGAAATTTTGTCATTCCGGAGGCAGCCTGGGCAAATCCGAATCCGTCACTCCCAAGCACCGTTCCGGCATGTAGAATGACCCGCTTTCCGACCAGCGTGCCGGCCATCAGTGAGCAGTTGGGATAGATTATGGTGTCTTCGTCGACAACGCAGTCCTCCCCGAGATACGAGCCGCTGAATACACGAACCCTCGCGCCGACCTTTGCCCCCTTTCCGATGTAGACAAAAGGGGCAATGGCGGCGCTGGGGTCGATGCTTGCGTCATCGTGCACAGAGGCCAGGGGGCTGATGCCTTCAAAAGATCCCTGCGGTTTGGCAAAAAGCTGAACGGCTCGGGCAAAATCAAGATAGGGATTGGAGCTGATCAGGCAGGGTTTTGAATCCAGGGCCTGATCAGCACTGACCAGAACTGCACCTGCGCCGGTTGTTTCAAGTTGCGGCGCATATTTGGGGTTGGCCAGAAAGGACAGTTCTGACGCCGACGCATCAGCCAGAGTGTTGACCCCGGTGATCTCGATGTCATTGCCCTTCAGGGTTACGCCCAGACGGGATGCGATTTCGGTAAGAAGCATTGCCGGCCCTGTTATTTGCCGCGCATGGCTTTGTTGAGTTCTGCGAGGATGGCGTTTGTGAGATCAACACTCTCCTGTCCGTAGATCACGCCACTGGCCTGTTTGTCGAAGATGGCCGTGTATCCGTTTTTCTTGCCGTAGCTCTCGATGACTTCCAAAAGCTTGTCGATGATGGGCTTCGACAGGCTCTGTTCGGCCTGCTGGAGCTTGCGCTGATAACTTTGCCCCATGTCCTGGAAGTCACGTACCTTGCGCTTGTACTGCGTTTCCTTGTCCAGTTTGGCTTCCTGGCTGAGCATCATGGACTGCTTCTGAAGCTCGTCTTTGAGGGTGTCCAAAGTCTTTTTCTGGGTATCGAGGTTTTCCTTCATATCCTTGAACTGGGACTTGAGCTGTTCCATGGCCTTGGAACCAGGGTCGGACTTGGCGATGACCGCCTTCATATCGATAAAACCTATTTTGGTTTCAGCCCCGGCAGTCAGGGCCAGGCAAAGCACTAAAAAGATTGTCAGGGTAAATGCACGCATGGAAAACTCCTCACCAATAATGTGTAATTTGATTTGATGTTAAAAGAACTGTCCAACTGAAAATTCAAAGCGGCCTTTTCTATCATCATCAACTTCGACCGTGTCCAGAGGGTAGCCATACTCAAGACGCAGCGGACCCAGAGGCGAGTACCAGCGCACGCCGGCGCCGACGCTCTTGTAAAGGTCCATGTCAACAGATTCGTCATCATCCCAGGTCTTGCCGGCATCGAAGAAGAGCAGTCCCACGATGCCCATCTCCTTGTGCAGCGGCACAAGATATTCAGCGTTGAAGAAGAAGCTCTTGTTTCCGCCTTTCTCGTCACCTTCATCGTAGCCGTCCTGGCCTTCCTGATTGTCGTAGACGGGTGAGATGGTTCTCTCCTTGTAGCCGCGAACCGAATTCATGCCCCCAAGATAGAAGCGCTCGAATGGCGGAATGCGGTCGCTACCGTTCTCCATCACGTATCCGGCCTGTGCGTGCAGGTGGATGATGGTTTCAAGGAAGATCGGAAAATAATGGTTGGCGTCGGCAATGTACTTGACGAAATCGTCATCGCCGCCAATCAGCCCGCCGGCGTATTCAACCGAGAACTGGTGGGTGATGCCCTTGCTGGGGTTTATGCGTCTGTCCGTCGTGTCGCGCTTGATGGATGCATACAGCGCACTGGCCCAGTTCTGTCCTTCGATGTCTTTGATGACCTTGTCCGCGTCATCGTCAATGTCCTCGATCGTGTAGCGCTCAAGCCGGTAATTCCAGGACAGGTTGGTATATTCCCCAAGCGGGTATCCGAAGAGCAGTTTGGCGCCCATGGACTGCTTGTCGTAATCGGAATACTCGTTCATCGCGTTGTAGAGACTCATGCCAACTCCCAGGTCCGTGTCGTCGTAATGGGGGTTCCAGAATGTGGCGGTGTAGTCGGCGGATTTTGAACTGATGGTGCCTTTGAATCCAAGCTGGTAGCCCATGCCGAAAAGATTGCGCTCCAGCACCTGGCCCGAGAAGAAAACCTGTGAATAGCTGGAATATCCCACGCCGGCGGAGAACTGTCCCGTGGGTTTCTCCTTGACCTTGACGCGCAGGTTGAGGGCGCTGGGGTTGGCCGTGGGTTCCGGGGTGATCTCGACGGTCTCGAAGAAATCGAGCCTGTTGAGTCGGGCATTGGATCTGCGCAGCAGGGAACCGTCAAAGAGGTCGCCGTCGACCAGTCGCATCTCGCGGCGGATGACGTTGTCCCTGGTCTTGGTGTTGCCCTCGATCAGGACACGGTTGATGGAGATCTTGTTCCCCTTGGACAATATGTACGTGATGTCCAGCGTCTTTTCTTCCTCGTTGCGTGCCATGTTCACGTCGGCTTCCGCAAAGGCATATCCGAAATTGGAGTAGTGCTCCACGAGTTTCTGGAGGTCGGAGCGCAGGACTGACCTGTCGAAAAATTCTTTCTCGCTGGCCAGTTCGTCGAAGGCGATGACGTTGTTCAGGTCTTCGGGGGTGGCGATCATCTCGCCTTCATATTTGACGGAGGCCACCGTGTAGCGATCGCCTTCCTCGACCTGGAAGGTGACGACGATGCCGTCATCCATATAACTGACTTCAGGCTGGCCTACCTTGGCGTTCAAAAAGCCGCGGTTGCCATAATAGGCTTCCAGGGCGGCCGCATCGCGGTCCAGGATTTCTTCCCGCAGTACACCCGTCCCCGTTATCCAGGAAAACATGCCGCGTTCGGTCAAGGCCAGTTCGTCCTTGAGATCGGAGGGGTCGAGCTGTTTGGCACCCTGGATGACGATGTCCGTCACGTAGAGCTTCTTGCCTTCCTTGACAATGATGTTGAGCCGAGCGCGCTTGGCGTCGGCCTGAGTCAGGGTGTAGTCGATCTCGGCGTTGTAGAAGCCGTCCTTGCGGTACAGCTCGCGTATCTTGCCCATGTCGTCAGCCAGAACCCGTGGATTGAGCACCGCGCCGGTCTTGGTGGCGATGGTGGCCAGCAGGTCGTCGGCGTCAAGTTCCTCCGCTCCTTCGACACTGATGGCCGAGATGAGCGGTTTTTCCTTGACGTTTATGATCAGGAGCTTGCCTTCGGAAGTGTCTTCCAAAACGATGGCAATGTCGTCGAAATATCCAAGTTCGTAGAGGCTCTTGAGCTCCGTGTTGACGGCTTTGGGATCGTAGACGTCGCCGGGCTGGATCTTGAGCCGCATGAGCACCACGTCGTCATCGAGGATTTCGTTTCCGCGCACGTCAATGGACGCGATCCGATCCTTTTGCTGCACGCCGGTCTGGATCTTGGCAGCGGTTTCTTCAACGGCTGGCAGGATGTTGATCACGCCTTCCTTGACCACGAAAAACGGTTTCGGCTCACGGACGCCGAAGGCCTCCACAAGCCGGGTGTCGATGCTGATGGTCTCGCCGACCTGACTGAAGCTGCCGTATACGGCGTAAGCTGCCCCGGAGAGTAGCGCCATGTCCCTGGCGACTCCAAGGTCCAGATACTCGACCTGCTGTTCCTGCAGGAGGCGCATGGTTTCCTCTTGCGGGATCACCTCCAGCCCCATGGCCGTCAGGCGATCCTGAAGCAGCTTGGGCAGGCTCTCTTCTAGATAGGCCAGGTCCGGCGCCGCGTTCACGGCAAACGGCAGCACGATGACCTTTTTCGCCGGTTCGGCAAGCCCGGGATGGGCACTGAAGAGACTCAGGAGGACGATCAGACACAGGAGGGCATTACGTTTCATACAATTCTCCGGAACGCAGCTCCAATGTGCGGTGCATGCATTGGGCAAGTTCAGCATTGTGGGTAACGACGACCAGGGTGACTCCCTGATCCTTGTTCAGATGCAATAAAAGATCGTTGACTTCCCGACCTGTCCGTTCATCGAGGTTCCCGGTAGGTTCGTCGGCAAGCACCACGGCGGGTTCGAGCAGAATGGCCCGGGCGATGGCCGCCCTTTGTCTCTCTCCCCCGGACAGGGTGGTTACCCTGTGATGGCGTCGATGCGCAAGCCCCACCCTGGACAGCGCCGCGTCGGCCTTTTCCAGGGCCTGACCTCGGGCCACGCCGCCGATGATGCCAGGCATGGCCACGTTTTCGCGTGTCGAGAACTCGGGGAGCAGGTGATGGAATTGAAAAACAAAGCCCATGTTCCTGTTGCGGATGCGGGCCCGTTCTTTCCAGCCAAGGGTCGAGATGTCCGCTCCGTTGAACAGGATGGAGCCGCTCGAGGGTACATCCAGCGTGCCCATGAGTTGCAACAGCGTGCTTTTGCCGGACCCCGAGGCCCCGACAATGGCCAGGGAATCTCCGCTGAGCACGGTCAGGTCGACACCGGAAAGGACGGTGATGGTTTCCTCACCCTGTTCGTAGGCTTTGCCGACGCCTTGCAGGCGATAGACTTCACGCATAGCGCAGCGCCTCGGTGGGGAGCATTTTGGCGGCCTGGCGGGCCGGGTACAACGTGGCCAGAAAGCACAGCGCCATGGCCGCGATGGCGATGAGGGACATGTCGAGGAGCTCTATTTTCACGGGCAGATGATCCAGATAATAGACATCCGCAGGAAGTTTGATGAACTGGTATTTTTCGAGCAGGGAGCAGATCGCAAGTCCCAGCCCAAATCCGATGCTCGTTCCCACGGCGCCTATGAGCGAACCCTGTAGAATGAAGATGTTGCGGATTTGCGGGGGGGTTGCGCCAAGCGCCATGAGCACGGCGATGTCCTTGGTTTTTTCCATGACCATCATGACCAGGGTGGTGATGATGGAGAAGGAGCCAACCAGCACGATCATGATCAAAATGACAGCCATGGCCGTCTTTTCAAGCTTCAGCGCCGCAAAGAGGTTCTGGTTCATCTCTATCCAGTTGCGCGAATAAAGGGGAAATCCGCCCAGGGCCCGGACCAGCGCTTCCCCGATCTTCTGCACGCCGTCTATGTCCGAGACCTTGTATTCGATCCCGGTCACGAGATCTCCATCAAAGCCCAGGATTTTCTGGGCTTCGGGAATGGATACGAAGGCCAGGGAGGAATCGTATTCGAACATGCCCGAACTGAAGATGCCGACAACGTTGAAAAAAACGATCTTCGGAGAAAACCCGGCGGCGGATTTTTTCCCGCTCGGGGCGAGCAGGCTGACCCTGCTGCCGATGGCAAGGCCCAGCCGTGACGCGAGCTCCTTGCCGATGACGATGCCCGGGATGTCGCCTGTGTCGGCGAGGTCTGCAAGGCTGCCGTTGATCAGGTCCTTTTCGACGGACAGGACTGTCCCGGCACTTTGCGGGTTCACGCCGCGCAGCACGACGCCTTTGACCCCCGCGGGTGTGGAGAGCATGACCTCGTAGTAGATGAACGGCGTGGCGGCGACGACGCCGTCGACCTTCAGGCTTTTTTGCACAAGACGATCATAATCGCCGATGGTCTGTTTGACCGAGCCGAGGATAAGGTGGGAGTTGATGCCCAGAATCTTGTCGCGCAGGTTGTCGCTGAAGCCGTTCATGACCCCGAGGACCACGATCAGCGAGGCCACGCCAATGGCCACGCCCAGCACGGAGATGAGCGAGATGACGGAAATGAAGGCCTGCTTGCGCCGGGCCAGGAGATACCGCAGGGAAACGAACAATTCAAAGTGCATGGGTTCTCGCTCTGAGAGGCCGGTGTCGTACCGTGCCTTGGCTCGATCGGATCTATCCGGCGATTTCGGGCCGTAGCAGCGGGAAGAGGATGACTTCACGGATGGACGGAGAGTCCGTCAGCAGCATGACCAGCCGGTCAATGCCGATACCCTGTCCGGCAGCCGGGGGCATGCCGTATTCCAGGGCGCGGATGTAGTCTTCGTCCATGGCGTGAGCCTCGTCGTCACCAGCGGCTTTTTCCCGAACCTGTTCCTCGAAGCGATCTTTCTGGTCATACGGATCGTTGAGTTCGGAAAAGGCGTTGGCCATCTCCTGTCCGCAGATGAACAGCTCGAATCGATCCGTGATTTCGGGATTCTGGTCGTTCTTGCGGGACAGGGGGGATATGTCTGTCGGGTAGTGATAAATGAAATGGGGCTGGATCAGCTTGGGCTCGACCAGGTTGTCAAAGAGCTTGGCCTGGAGTTTGCCAAGCTTTTCCTTGGGATGCACGGTTTCACCCAGTTTCTGGGCCAGATCCTTGCATTTGTCGTAATCGAGGTAGATTTCCGGGGATACGCCGCCGATTGTTTCCAGGGACTGGTGAAAGGGCATGCGCACCCAGCCGTCCTGAAGGTCGATGATATTGCCCTGATATTCAACCAGATGGGTTCCGCAGACGGACTTGGCCAGGGCGCAAAGGAGTTCCTGGGTCAGGTCCATGAGGTCTACGAAGGTCGCATACGCCCAGTAGAATTCGATCATGGTGAATTCTGGGTTGTGACGGGTGTCGATGCCTTCGTTGCGGAAATTGCGGTTGATCTCGTAGACCCGGTCAAATCCGCCCACAAGCAGGCGCTTGAGGTAAAGCTCGGGAGCGATGCGCAGGAAAAGGTCCATGTCCAGGGCGTTGTGGTGCGTGCGGAAGGGCTTGGCCGTGGCGCCGCCGGCGATGGGCTGCATCATGGGCGTCTCGACTTCCAGGAACCTGCGTTCGTTCAAAAAATCGCGGATGAACTGCACGATGGCCGTGCGCTTGCGGAAGATGTCGCGAGCGCGGTCGTTGACCAGCAGATCCACGTAGCGCTGCCGATATCGCGTTTCGACATCCTTCAGGCCGTGGTATTTTTCAGGCAGCGGACGCATGGATTTGGAGAGCAGGCGGACCTCGGAGGATTTGACGGTCAACTCTCCGGTCTTGGTGCGAAAAAGGGAGCCGGTGACGCCGACGATGTCGCCGATTTCGAATTTCTTGAATACGCCGTACTGTTCAACTCCCAGGTCGTCACGCTGGGCGTAAACCTGAATCTTGCCGCTGGTGTCCTGAAGATGGAAAAAAGTCGCCTTGCCAAAGGAGCGATGAGCCATGATCCGGCCGCTCAGGGCAAAGGTCAGGCCTTCCTGTTCAAGGACGCTCTCGTCCTTTTCGCCGTGCGCCTCGAGAACGTCGCCAATTTCCGCGGAGCGGCGAAAATCATTGGGATATAAAGGGATGCCCGCATCAAGCAGGAATTGCGCCTTTTCCTTGCGGTGGCGCAGCAGCTGCTTTTCGCTTGGGGCATTGGTCTGGTCTTTTGTCAAGGAAAGTCTCCGTTTCGGGAATGATAGCGTCAAACAAACAAATTTGGGTATTGGAAATTGGACCTGTCGTCAAGAAAAGTCAATGCCCGGGAGTTGGCGCTAGATCTGGAAATCCGCTGGTTTGGAGTCTCTTCGCCAGGATTGCCCCGTTCCCGATGACCATTTCAGCCGGCATGTCGATGCGCGTCAAAAGCCGGGTCAGGGCGCTCATTTGCTCGTCCGGGCTGAAGAGGGGGTAGTCGCTGCCGAAGAGAATTCGCGCGGGATCGTGTCGCTTCAGGATTGCCTCGAATGTCGAAGCCGGGACCACTCCCGGACAGCAGGACGTATCCATATATAAATTACGCCCCGCGAGATGGGCGAGGGTCTCTTCCCAGAGGTAGAGTCCGCCCAGATGCGCGGCGATGACCTCAAGGCCCGGGAAATGTTCCAAAATCATGGCCAGTTCGCGTGGGCGGGACAGGGTCGTGCCTCCTTCCCTGACCGGACCCATGTGGATCATGATCAAAAAGCGCCCCTGCGCCGCTTCCCAGACAGGGTTCCATCGGGGAGAGTCCAGCCCGATGCCGCAGAGGTCGGGGTGGATTTTGAGGCCCCGGATGCCGTTTCTTTCCAGGCGGTCCAGTTCTGACTCCCAGGCCGGATGGTCCGGGTGGACAGTGCCCAGGGGAATGAGCCGGGAGTGCGTGCGGCGCAGGGAAAGCATCCAGGAGTTGGCCGGAATCATCTGGTCGGGGCGCAGGGCGGCGGTGAAGCAGAGCGCATGGGACAGGCCGGCGCGGTCCAGGTGCTTGAGAAGATCCTCGGCCGAGCCGTCTCCGGCCGGACTCAGCCCGAGGTCCCGCCCAATTGCTGCGGCAAGTCTGGGCGCTATTTTCGGAGGGAACACATGGGTGTGGCAGTCGATCATGCGTCTCTAGCCGAACAGGGCCGAGAGCCAATCCGGAATACGGACCGGCTTGCCTTGGGCATTGACCACTGCGTGCTGGGTCGACCCGCGGGTCAGGACCGTGCTTTGGTCCGCATTGGTGATTTCATAAGCAAAGTTGAGGCTGGCTCGCGACTGACCGGCCAAACCGGTGCGGATATGGATGATCTCGTCGTAGCGTGCGGGAGCGAGATAGCGGCACGTGGCTTCGCGCACCGGCAGGAAGATGCCGCGCTCCTCCACGGTTGAGTAGCTGAACCCAAGGCCACGGATCAGCTCTCCCCGGCCGCGTTCGAAGAGGTGTAGATAATTTGCGTAATAGACCACGCCCATGGCGTCGGTTTCGCCGTAGGAGACTCGGTGGGCGAGCCAGCACGAGGGCTGTGGAAAGACCGTCTTCATGCGCCTTGTTCCAGGCAGAAGGTCAGCAGGTCGCGGCCCTCAGGGAGGAAAAGGCCCGTGCCTTGCGCCGTGTCTTCATTGAAGACGTCGGGTCCGTCGGCTTTTGGATCCAGCGTTCTGTAGACCAGGAAGGGCACTGCGTCCTCGGTGTGCGTCCGCCGGACGACGGGGGTGAAATGATCGCAGGTGACCACGATGGTGGCATCCTCATGAGCAAGAGCCGCCAGCACCGGCGCCACGATGCGCTGGTCGAAAAGCTCGATGGCGCGCTTTTTCAGTTCCGCGTCTCCCATGTGTCCGCACTCGTCCGGGGCTTCAACGTGCAGGTAGACAAAATCGCCGTGCTTCAGAAAATTCAGCGCAGCCTCGACCTTGCCTTCGTAATTGGTGTCAATGAGGCCGTTTGCGTCCTTGACCTCCAGCACGTCCATGCCCGCTGCCCGGCCCAGCCCCTTGACCAGGTCCACGGCCGAGACCACAGCTCCGCGCAGGCCGAAGCTGTCGGTAAAAGCGGGCAGGGCCAGCGGTCGTCCCTGTCCCCATGGCCAGATCGATGTGGCTTTGGAGGTCGTGTCGCCGCGCAGATATTCGTGAGCCGCCCGCATGAATGCGAGCATTTCCGGAAAGGTGGCATAGGCCTTGAGGTCCTGGGCGATGTTCTGGTCCAGGATGTCGTGGGGGGGGCGGATGGGCAGCTCTGCCGCTTTGGTCAGCGCGCCGTCTCTTTGCACCAGAAGATGACGGTACTGGATGCCCTGGACAGGCTCAAAAGGACCGTCCTCGGCCATCTCGGCCAACCGGGCGATCAGGGGGGCGGCCGTGTCGGTGCTGATGTGGCCGGAGGAATAGTCCTGCATCACCCCTTCATCCGTGAGGTGGGTCAAACGGACCAGGTTCATGCGCCAGACCAGATCATCCCGGCCCAGGGTCAGTCCCTGAGCGGCGGCCTCGATGGGACCGCGTCCGGTATGATGAATTCGCGGGTCGTAGCCCAGCAGACTCATGTTGGCCACGTCGGAGCCCGGGGGCATGCCATGAGGAACTGTCTGGCACA
This sequence comes from Deltaproteobacteria bacterium HGW-Deltaproteobacteria-18, assembly GCA_002841885.1. Lineage (NCBI taxonomy): Bacteria > Deltaproteobacteria > Deltaproteobacteria bacterium HGW-Deltaproteobacteria-18. Next base: position 91,623 of record PHBE01000011.1, on the reverse strand, counting down.
GGCCGCAACGGGATTTGGGAGCCAGAAGGTCAAGCGTCGGGGTGCTTGCGGCATGCAGGGTGGTGCGCCCTCCCAGGATGTCCAGGGGCCACCCGGCCATGCCGTCGGCAACCAGAAAAACGATTTTTGACATCAGATGATCCTGTAGTGCACCGGCGGATCGAGCACAAAGCTGAATTTCTTGATGGTGTCCAGGGCTGCGGTAACATTTTGCATCTGTGCGGAGTGACTGATGAAAACGATCGGAACCCCGTCATTGGGTGCGTACTGGCGCTGCACGACCTGGGCGATGCTGATGTTGTACTCGCCCATGACGCCTGCGATGGAGGCCATGACGCCGGGGCGGTCAACCACCGTGAATCGGAAATAGTGGCGGAACACGGTCAGTTCGGGAGCCAGAATCTGCGCATGAGGCAGCCTGGCTTCCAGGAAGCCCGTGTTGTTGGGCACGCAGTTGGTGCGGGCCAGGGCCAGGATGTCGGCCAGCACGGCGCTGCCGGTGGGCAGGTCACCCGCGCCCTGTCCATAGAGCATGACTGGTCCCACGGCGTTGCCTTCGAGCAGTATGGAATTGAACGGGCCGTCGACCTTGGCCAGAATGTGGTCCTGGCGCAGAAGGGCCGGGTAGACCCCGGCATGCAGCATGCCGGACTTGTCGCGGACCTGTGCCAGGAGCTTCAGGCGGTACCCGAATTCCTTGGCCAGGATGATGTCGAACTGCTCGACCTTGGAGATGCCTTCCACCGTGAGCTTGCTCATGGGGTAGTCCAGGCCGTAGGCCAGCCGGATGAGGATGACCAGCTTGTGGGCCGCGTCGATGCCTTCGATGTCCAAAGTCGGATCGGCTTCAGCGTAGCCCTTGGCCTGCGCCTTGCCCAGCACCGTGGCGAAATCCTCACCCTTTTCGGACATTTCGGACATGATGAAGTTGGCCGTGCCGTTCAGTATGCCGGTCAGCGCCTTGATGCGGTTGCCGGCCAGGCTCTCTTTGAGGGTCTGGATGATGGGAATGCCGCCGGCGACGCTGGCCTCGTAATAGAGTCCGAGGTTTTTGCTGGCCGCCAACTCGAAAAGCTCCGGACCGTGCTCGGCCAAAAGCGCCTTGTTGGCTGTGACCACGGATTTGCCGCTGCCGAGGGTCCGGGTGATCAGGGTTCGCGGAAATTCGATGCCACCGGCCAGCTCGACGATGATGTCGATTTCCGGATCGTTTATCAGATCGTCCATGCTGGTGGTGAAGGTCGTGTCCGGGGATGGGATGACGTTTCTGGGTTTGTCCAGGTCGCGGACCATGATGGTTTTGACCTTCAGCGTTTTACCCAGTCTGCGTTCGATCCAGTCGTTATTCTCCTGGATGATCTTTATGAGCCCGGAACCTACGGTGCCAAGGCCGGCCAAGCCGAGATGGATGACAGAGTCTTTCAAGGAATTCCTCCACGCCGCAGCATTGAGAAAAAGTTTGTGGAGCCAAAAAAAAGCTATTTGCCGTATCCTTCACGCGCTGTCAAAATGACAAAGCATGTTAAACCGGGTCATTTTTTGTTGACGCCCCATGTGCTTTTGGATAACTAGCCACTTCTTCAATGAACGGAGAGGTGGCCGAGCTAGGCTGAAGGCGCTCGCCTGCTAAGCGAGTATAGGGGCTTAAACCTCTATCGAGGGTTCAAATCCCTCCCTCTCCGCCATTCCTTGGAGGGTTGGCAGAGCTGGTTGATTGCACCGGTCTTGAAAACCGGCATGCCTTTGCGGGCATCTGGGGTTCGAATCCCTAACCCTCCGCCATTTTTTCTTCATCCTATCGGATTTACGCAACATCCTCGAATTGCATTAGCTTTTGCTTCCAAACTGTCCCACAACGATGTACCACAGGGGCATGGAAACAATGGCAAAATGTCCAGGCGTTAGACGCCGCAAAGGGACCACCCACTGGTGGTTCCGGCGGCGCATTCCTCAAGATCTTCTCAATCATTATTATCCCAAAAAAGAAATCACATTCAGCCTTGAGACTGCCGACTATCGGACAGCCTGCGAAAAGGCCCGGATGGAATTCGTCAAGCTCGACCAAGAGTTCACCGAGGTCAGGGCAAAGCTCTCCGCTGAGATCCGTACGGAGATTTCAGCCGTTGAGATTGACCGCCTTGCCTTGATGCTTGAGCACAGCATGCTCAAGGCTGACGAAGAGATCCGGCAGGACGGCCTTGATGATGAGTACTTCGACTGGTTGCAGCAGAAGCATCACGAGCAGATCACATCTTACAAACATGCCTTGGCCCGTGGGAATGTCGCTGTTGTTGCTGACGCTGTCGAGGACTGGCTCATCAACCATGGCGTGTCTCTGGATCAGTCAAGTGATAGCTTCAAGGCTCTGGCCTATAGGTTTCTGAAGGCCGCTGTTTTGGCGTCAGAGAAGCAGGGCCGGAGATTCCAAGGGGACGTGGTTGATACACCACCACGGCCAGCAGGGGAGCTTTTCCCGGTGCTTCCATCTGCCCCTGACCAAGTCAGCGATGACGGGAAGCTCAAGCTCTCCGGCCTGTTTGAGAAGTGGGCAGAGGAGAAGCGGAGGACTTCTTCCGAAGGCTATCTGGAGGACAACCGGAAAAGCATAGACCGCTTTATCGAACTTCACGGAGACATGCCCGTTGAGCGGATCACCAAGGTCCACGTCAGGGACTTCAAGGACGCCATGCTCAAGGTTCCTGTAATCATCCGCCTTGCCCACAAGTACCGCACCTACACTGTGCCCCAGCTTCTTGAGCTTGGAGAGCAACAGCCCGACCTGCCCCGGCTTTCCCCCAAGACCGTCAATGACAAGCACATGAGCGCCATTGGGGCTGTGCTGAACTGGGCCGCTGTGAACGGCTACATCGAGAACAACCCGGCTGCCGGTATCAAAGTCAGCATGAACAAGGCTGCTCCGAAGGCACGTCTTCCGTACTCCATCGACGATCTGAACATGATCTTCCGGTTCCCTGTCTTCACCTCTGGGGAACGCCCAAAGGCCGGTGGCGTTGAGGCTACCAAGTGGCTGCCCCTGCTGGCTCTGTTCACAGGAGCACGGTTGCAGGAACTCGGAAGGCTGACCACGGATGATGTGAAGGAAGAACGTGGAATCATTTTCTTTGATCTGACTTTTGCCGGGACAAAGACTGCCAGTGCAAAACGCATGGTCCCGCTTCATCATGAGTTGGTCCGCCTAGGCTTTGTGGCGTACGTGAGAGGGCGGCAGGCTGAAGGCGGCGGTCCGCTGTTTCCTGATCTGAAGTCAGGGCAGAGCAGTCCCACGGAAAACTTTACCAAGTGGTGGGGCAAGTATGCCCGGAAGCACGGTATAGCTGATCCAAGGAAGGTGTTTCATTCCTTTCGTCATACTGTTAAGGACGGATTCAGGAATTCCGGGGTCTCCAAGGAGTATCGGGATCTCCTTCAAGGACATGCCCTGCCTGGGGCTGGTGAGATATATGGAGAAGGAGCCAGTCTTGAAGTGCTGGCAAGAGAGATGGAGAAGCTATGCTATCCGGAGTTAAACTTGGGGCATTTATATGTTTTAGGTGTTTAAAAAAATTGGTGACCCACTGCTGGCGCAGAGGTCTTGTGAAGAAAAAAGCTTTTATTTGTGATGGGTTGTGGTCGCGATGTTGTTGAGGTGATAGATGCTATGGGCGAAAGTAATATTTCAGTTTGATAGATTGACTTTGATCGTGAAATGAGCGATGGCCAAAAAAAATCAGCAATTTCAGCACATAATGTGTTGTCCGGTTATTTATGTGTCAGTTAATGGCTTGCTTATTAACACATTGGGTATAAAATGAAGTTTGATAGTTCGTCTACATTAAGTGCTATGGTGTATGGTGTGCATTTTGATACTCCAAAATATATGCTAGCAAACTGTTTTAACGAAATTATTGATGCTTTTTACTTGATAGAAGATGTCGATGTTAGACTCATTTCTCATAAGTCTGATGCTATTGTTGTAAAGATTGATAATTTTGCAGTTCATATAAATGTAAAAAATATTGTTATTTCTAGCTCTATATTTTTTCATAAAGAGTTGGCTGATCATTTCAAGGACAAAAAGACTGAAAGGATATCATATCAAGACTTTTATGGCGATCTTTTTGATAAGCAGAGTGTGCTTATTTTAAGCGGACCTGATTATAAAAATTATACTAAAGATTTTATAAAATCCTCTGTTGAATTTTTGGAACTAATTTACAAGATATGTGGCCATCTTTTTCCTAAGATAAAATTTGTCGGACTTGTCGAGTATCATTGCTTAAAATTAGGGAATGATTTCGAATGGACCCTGTATAAAAAGTATGACTCTGGCGCGGCCTTAGAGGGCTGGGTTAATAAAGAAAAAAAGACTCATAATAGATATGAGTTTGATGATAAAGATGGAAGTTTCAGGTACTTAAATTTTGACATAGCGAACTCTGAGGTTCGTTCTGAAAATATTTGTCCTACAATTGGTGCTGTATTCGACTATCAAATAGTACCGAAGGTCCCGTGCAGTTTTGAAGAGATTGGGACGCCAAAAGACATTCTTTCAAATTTGCGGGTAGAGTTGGTTAAATTACAAGATAGCGCTGAACTTCTAAAGGTAGTAAGAAGAAAACGTGAAAACTGAAAACATAACATCCGATATTTATGCTGCTTCTACAGGTAGTCGTGTTTGTAATTGTGACGAGTCTGGCGACGCACTTACTGGTGGCTTGAAGGCGTTGGCCGGGAAAACTATTGCTGTAGCTTCAGCTGTCGTTCCAACAATTGCATTAGTAGGGGCGTCTTTTGGTGTTCAGAGTGGGGGGGTCGTGAGTGCCTACGATGCAAATTCTAATTTTGCAGATAAATGGGAGGGGCAGATATATAATAAAATATCTGTAGCTTCATTAAAAATTGAAAAGCAAGAATTTGTAGAAAGAGGTGAAGTTGTCGGTTATACAAAGGATTTAATGGGGGATTACTCAGGTGCAAAAATAATTAGTGTCATTGATGGAAAAGAGGTTCTTATAGAGCGGTCTTTCTCGTGTCTTGGTTGGAGGCCAGTACTGCATGATCATGTGATGATAGAGGGCGTTGAGCGAAATGGAAGAAAGAAAATAAAAATATTTAAGGCTAGAAAAATTAATTTAGAAAATGATAAAGGGCTTAAAGATTTGATAATGGCGCTTTAAAATGGCGTTTACAGTATTGAGCTTTAATGTTGCGCTGGGTGATTCCTATATCATTAAGACTGGCGAAGGCGAATTTGCTAAGTACAGTATCGTTGATTGTGCGGAAGTATCGAGGAGCGTCCCTGTCGTTGAGTATTTGAGAAGTCATAATATTGTAAACATTGAATCTGTTTTCATAACTCATTATCATGCAGATCATTGTTCTGGAGTTCCAGTTCTTCTAGAGTATATTCGATCTTGTAATGGCACATTGAATTATCTAGTCACTCCTTATTTGCCAGATCGTGATGAAATTAGGCTTAATTACTTTGCTCGCCTATACCCTGAGCAGCAAAAGTCTTTGATGCAGAGTATTCTTGGTAGTATTTGCTCAAGTTGTTCTGTTTTGAAGAATTGTGAAGGAGATCCAACGATAAGGCTTACTAGGTCGCATCAGGGCAACAAAGCAGGGTGTTGGGACACTTTTTTGCATGAAGGTCTCGATTTTTCTTTTGTCTCTCCAAATTCCACGGAAATAGAAGAGCAGATTCGCTCTGCAATGAACCGGAAATCCAAATTTTCTGGAAATCTCAATAACACAAGTTTGGTCATGATGATTCGCGAAGCTGGTTCTGGATCTGTATTCGGCCTATTCGCTGGTGATTATGCAGGTAAGATGTGGAGAACTGTAGCGAATAGAGTTCGTGCACTGTCTGATAATCAATTTTGTACAGGAGTGCGTTTTCTTAAATTTCCGCATCATGGATCTTATACCCCGCAAGTTGAAAAATTTCTGGTCGATTCGATAAGTCCAGACACGTTGTTTTTGGCTTCCCTGAGTTGTCCTTGTCAGTCGGATGATCATCCGAATCTAAAAACTTTGCAATATTTGAAAGATAAGTTTCGAAATGTTGATATTGCTTGTACAAATTTGACGAGCTATTGTAAGCAACTGCGCATAGGAACTGGAGAGTTGTATTTTGTCGATGATGATGGTTATATATTTGAATTTGAAGATAACGATACAGTAATTCATTCAATTGATGACTGTTGTGCAGGTGATCACGCTGTCACGATCGATGAAAAATCAGTAGGTGTTCAGCGTCAGCGTTTTAATAAGTGCTTTTTTTTGACTACGTAATAATTTTTTCTACCTTGAGTGTTGTTCTGCAGAATTGGAGGACGTGACCGATTCGGATCTCGTCTTCGACCTCCGGGCCAAGCTCGACTCTCAGGGCTTCTACGATGACAACGAGGTGAACCGGGCGGTCAACGTAGTGGACCCAAGGTCCACCCAGAAGGATCTCGTCGCCGCCATAGCACCCGTGGCTGAACGCCTGCTCCTCCGCTGCAAGGATTTTCAAAAGGCCATCAAGGCGGCACGGGCCATCGAGGACCACAAGGCTGAAAAGGACGCCCTGGACGAGAAGAACGCCCTGGAGCTGTTCAAGCGGAACATGGGGGCCTTCAAGCGAGTCTATTCCTTCCTGTCCCAGATCTTCAACTACGAGAACACGGACATCGAGAAGCGCTCCATCTTCTATCGGCGTCTTCTGCCCCCGCTGGAGTTCGGACGGGAGCGGGACGAGGTCGCTTTGTCAGGGGTGGTGCTCACTCACCACGATCTCAAGAACAAAGGCAAGCGGGACTTGCCGGTTGGACTGGCGACCCCGACAAGCTGAAACCCATGACGGACCCAGGGAGCGGCGAGGTCCGGGACAAGCAAAAGGCACTCTTGGCCGTAATCATCTCCAAAGTGAACGAGCTGTTCGAGGGTGAGCTGACGGATAACGACAAGCTGATCTACGTGAACAACGTCATCAAGGGGAAGCTGATGGAGTCGGAGATCCTGGCCGAGTAGGCGGCGAACAACACCAAGGAACAGTTCGCCAATTCACCGGATCTGGCCAACGAGATTCTAAGCGCCATCATGAATGCCCTTGAGGCTCACGCGACCATGAGTAGGCAGGCGCTGGAGCAGGCATGGACTGCGGGATATCTTGTTGGATCATGCGGGTCTGTATAAGGTAATGCCTCGTCAGATGTTGGGGAACTCTTCGGCGAAGGAGCAAGCCTTGCGGTGTTGGGGCTTTCATTGAGAAAGGAGAACGAGAATGTTTGGTTTTTTTAAGAAGTTATTTGGTGGCGGTAATGATGCTGAAGGTTTGGTGGAAAGAGTGATGGAACGCTCTCAGAGATGGGTGGATGCCGGGGCGGAAATAGCCCAAGATTGTCTTCAAAATGGCCTGTCTAAAGGTGAGATCGTTCGTCTTTCTGAAATAGAAAATTTTATCAAGCAAAACTACCCGTATAATGAGTCTGTTGTCAAAAATGGATTTTTATTACAAATGAATTTTTATATGGATCAAAATATTGTAATCAATTTTATGGGTGAAGGAGGAGATTTCGTATTCGTACATAAAGATTTTGTTAATGAGATACTAAATATGAAGTAAGGTCCTAAGTCTAGAAATGCGTGCTGATTTGACGATGTCGCCCCTGGAGCTGGAAGCTGTTGATCAGGATTCAACTAAGGAAAGCCTCACAGCTTGGACAATGAAACAAGCAACGATTCCAGGCCCACCTTTACGAGTTCAAGAAGGCTCCTCTTGTGAAACGATAGGTTCCCGGTGATCTTGGGCACGAAGGCAACCCTAAGTTCAACTTAGATTTGCCGGATGGTTCTTGAGGCCCAAGCGAAAAAAATAAACAGAGGATCATGGATTGTTTGTGAAACATAGTTTGTGAAATATGAACTGCTTCCCTAGCTGGCCTCCCCTGTGACCCTGGCCAGTAGGTTCCTCACGCTGGACGCATGCCAGGCCCCGCCCCTTGCTGTGGTGATGCTCCTCCGGTTCAGTTCCTCGGCAATCTCCCGCAAGCTGGTAGCCCCGGCCTCCTGAATCTCTTTGACCACTCCGGCCAACTTCGAGGCCCGTTCATAGGCTCCCCGTTTGATGGCCTCAACTCCCATCTCATTTCCGTACTGGCGAAGATGAGCAGCTCCATTCGGACACCCCAACTTCACGCCTCGTTCCTTGGCGGCAGCAAGAGCTGCCTTGGTCCTAGCCGAGATGGCCTTCCGTTCTTCCTGGGCGACCAACGCCATGATGCCCACCGTAAGCTCGTTGGCGGTGGGCATGTCCGCAGCCACGAATTTCACGCCAGCCTCCTGAAGGCCGAGCAGGATGCGAGCATTGCGTGACAGGCGGTCCAGCTTGGCTATGACCAAGGTAGCGCCTGTGATCCGGCAGTGATCCAGAGCCTTGGCCAGTTTGAGTCTGTCGTTCTTCTTGCCGCTCTCGGTTTCCATGTACTCGGCCAGGAGTTCCCAGTTCCCGCCATTCAGGAAATCAAGGACGGCTTTCCTTTGGGCCTCAATCCCAAGCCCCGACTCCTCTTGCTTGGCGGTGGATACTCGCAGGTAAGAGACGAACTTCCCGCTGTGCTGAACCATGATCACTCTCCTTTTTGGTGCCGTTCATAATCTGCTTACGACCGTTAGGAGATTTTGTAATAGCCGGCAGTGATGTTCGTCAAGGCTGAAAGTCAGGCAGGCTAAAGTACTTCTGTTGAGGGTGATGAGACGGGGGGAAGAGCACGGCGGCCCCGCCCCGTCATGGGATGGTTGGGAACTGAGTCAATGTGAACGAGATCGTTAGATCTGCTCCCTTCGATTTGCAGCATTGGGTACGGGGGGAAGATGCATCGGTCTATGCACGATATCGGCTCTCACATTTTTCACCTCAAAACAGCCCGGTCTCCCTGATACTCAATCCTGTTGATCAAGAGATCCTTCCGGCGGTTCGCTGGTGAGGATGAACTGAAAGGCGTCAGCTTGAGCACGTACGTTCCTGCAGCTTTTTCTCGAAGAGTCTCTTGCTCAACGATTGCACGTTCTGCAATTCGTGCTGCAAATTTGAGGATCGCCTCGTCAGAATCATCCATCAAATCCTGGATCTTCTGTGGGGTAAAGTAGGCGCCAGTTTTTCTAATGGAGGGCAACACTTCGTGACAGATCCAGTCCACAAAACATTTGGCTTCTGGTTTTCGAGATCTAAAAATGAATCTGTACAACCCTGGTTCTGAAATGAGGGTCATGGACTTGCCGGGATGTAGACCGAGATCGGAGCGACTGACGAGTGCTTTTTCATCAGCATCCAATCGCATGTAGTGTTTCGCTGTTCCAGTAGTCAGCCCCAAGGCTTCAAGGAGGTCCGTGCCGACAAACCACCGATTGTCATGTTGATCAACAAAGGCTCTGACTTTCGTCCCGCAGAGATCACAGTCGGCAGGAACTGGAAGGGTATCTGTTAGTACTTTTGCTGTAAGGACGGTGCCAGGGTCATGAGTCACGCTTCTCACGGAGGAGGACTTGTCTTCCGATAGCGGGGACACAATCTCGGGGATGAGGACTTCGGATTCTGTATTGGTGGTTCTGATAGCGGTGGCATTATTCATGGTTGTCTGTCTTCTGTTTGGTGATGGGTGTTGAAGATGAACAGGACGCATGACTGCGCATCTGTCGAGAGCCACGATGGCTAAAGTACTTCGAGGACGGATTGACGGTGATCGAGCTTTATCGGTCCCTGAAGCTCTATACCGAGAGTATGTGGCCAGGGGTTGGTAAAGCGGAGCGAGGTGGACGTGAGTTGCTTCTGATGAAGGACGGCGTGAGAAGTCTCACACGACCTCAGATTTCAGCAGGTAGAACTTGGCACCCTTGCCGTATCCTGACGACACCGGGGTCACACCGAGTTCACCCAGTGCGATGGTCAGTGGGTGGTCAGTCAGCCGAAGTGCCGCCTTGAGGCTCTTGATCATCTTCGGTGACAGGCCGAGTTCTTTCCTGAGCGTTGACACCGTAGTCTGGCCAGGTAGCCGGTTGGTCATGAACTTCAGCAAGGCATCGTGGCTGGTGTTCTTACGGACCATGGCCTTCTTGCCGTCAGGATTGAAGGCCCAGTTCTTGACGAGGATGTGGGGCATTTCGTGCTGAATGGCGTCAAGAAGGCGGTCTCCACGTTTGCCGGCAGGCAGGACGATGAAGACGTCCGAAATTGGACAGTTGCCAGCTTCATCAATGACCCGACGACATTGGATGCGGTTGATGGCTTGGATGATGGATACCGTCACCTGTTTGCTCTGCAATTCATCTCTGACGTCAGAGTAGGACTTCCACTGGGGGTCGCGCATCCAGCCATTGTCCTGGAGTCCCTGTAGAGCAAAAAAGGCGTTGGTGGCCCAGACGTGGTCACGGTAGGGCAGCCCAAAGATGACTGCTGTGTCGTAGTTCTGCCAGTCGTTCCGACCGTCCACCGCTCCCCAGTGACCCACCGAGAAACTGTTGAATGCTGGTGAGTACTTAAGCGGCAGGTGTTCAATCTTTTGATGTACGCAGAGGAAGACATTCCGATCCGGGCCGAGGGGAGTCTCAAGTTCGGACAGTAAGCGAGGAATCCTGATCTGACCTTCCTTGATCATGGTACTTTTGCCTGTCCCGCCCGAGATACGTGACACGTGCAGGGTTACGTTCCTGTAGCTGCGTGTGTTGGCCGGAATGGGCTTGATGTCCGCCCGGTCCCCAAGAAGTTCCCAGAGGAAGTTCTGATTCGCTGTTGCATCCAGCACCACTGGAGCAGGAAGGTCGTCGGGGATCAATAGCCGGGAGGCATTGAAGGTGTGCTCGACTCCTTTCTTGGCGTAGTAGCCCCATGTGGAAAGGATGGCATCCACGCTTGCCAGGCAGTTGTCCACCATGTTGGCAATCCTCTGGCGCTCCATCGGCGCGTCTTTACGCAGAGCTTCAAGGTCATACCGCAGCCCAGTCATTGCCTGGCGAAGTGGCAGCATGGAGAGGCATTCTGGGAATCCGATCCGACCATCATGAATGCCTCGCCAGACAATGCGGGAATGGTGCTGATCATCTCCGTTATCTGAGGCGGACATCTCGGCGATGCGTTCCAGAACGTCTTGGACCATTTCGAGCCCTTCGACCTGGATCGGAAACCGTTTCCTCAGTTCTGGGGTGATGTACGACAGACACTGGCGGATAACCGAGGCCGTCACCTGATATTCATCGATCACGTTGCTCAGAGCCTCATCGATAACTGTTAAACCACGCTTGCCATGATCCCATTCGATCAGATCATGCCAGCGTGACCCGTCGTCCTTGCACAATCCACTCAAGGCCAGGACGTAGGCAGCATGGGTGATGATCAGGACGTCAGCCGTCCTCATCTCTTCTGGTGAGACCTTGCTCTCCGAATGCTTGGCAACAGCACACTCGAACCCGGCTAGACGGTCGATGGCCGCCCTCAGCTCATCGGCCTGCTCGATCATACGGGTGACAATGAGGATGCCATTCTGCTGCTCAGAATCGTGGTTGGCCTTGGCCGTGAGCGCCGCATACACTGACAGGCCCTGCGTCTTGCCTGTGCCGGTTGGAGGCTGGAGGACGGACCAGCGGGTTCCGTCGCTTTTGATGGCGGCATTGAAGGTCTTGGCCATGGTTTCCCAGAGGGCCGTCAGGGCGGGGCTCGGGACGTTGCCGAGGGTGTCCTGCCAGTGCACTGTCATGACACGGGCGAAATCTTCCGGGGTGATAGCTGTTGGGGCATTGATACCTTTGAGCATCTTGTGGAATCTCCTTTCGTAGAGGGTGGGTAAAGGTGTAGCTGAGATATGGGCCAGCCAGAAAATCCGCCGTACCCAAGAGTGCAACTTATTCAGAGCGTCCAAAGCTCTCACGGATCAGTTTCGAAAAATACGCTGTCTGGGGTACGGAGAGCTGAGGGCTATCAGGGATGGTTAAAGTGGAAATGCTGGTGCTCATGAAGCGGACAAGACTCTCCAAAAAGCACGAGTTATTCGGTATTTTCTGAACTCCAGAACTTTTTCCGTCCTACAAGCCGTGTTGATGGTGATGCGATCAACATCCCTGTATGACTGGGGGAAATTGCGCGTACATCCGCGCCCATCGTTGCAGGCTTGATCTTTTTGATTTCGAGAAAAGGCCGCCACAAGGACATCGCCATGTGAAAGGAATGAGATCACACAGGGATATCAAACTTGTGGCAGCCTTGAAGGGGGGATAGATGGTTTAGACTGACGTCTTCGCCGATCTGGATCTGGATTTACTGCCAGGGCGCTTGCCCATCCTGAAGGGGTATAGAGCGCAGTGGGCCAAGGTGCATTTTCTGATCTCGGCATCACTGCCGCAAGCGCAGTCGAGGCACTTGGCCCGGATGGCGAGCAGCGCAGAGTTCTTTTGGACAGCTTCTGCCGCTTTCACCTGCGCTTTTTGCATCGGATTATCCGGTGTTTTTTTAACGCCAGAATTTTTTCCGACCATTGGGGCAGGCTCATTTGTCCGCCTCATGTTACGCTCCCTTCATGGTCAGTATCCCACGGTTGTACAGTTTGGCGATTTCACGCTTGCCTGCATCGGTGACGTAGATGTCAGTTTTCCCGGTTGAGGGGTCGATCTTCTCCATGAAGTACTTGTCACGATACTTTGAGTACACACGATAACCGCTGCGCTGCCTGTAGAGGTAGCCAGCCCTCCAGAGATCCCATTTGGTCTGTCTGGAATTCGTGCCGTTGAGGCTCCGAGCGAACTGGTGAACCTTCATCATCTTGTCGGCTACTATAGCGTCATAGACGTCAGCCTTCGGGGCCATGATGGCGTTCTGCGCATGAAGCTTCTCGTTCTCCTTCATGGTGGTCAGAGCCAGCTCCATCGCCTCGATCATCGTCTGCGGCACAGCGAACTTGGGCATGTTGCCTCGAATATGCTGTTCCATCTTATCGAACTGATCGATGTACTTGCTCTTCCACTGGAGGGCCGCGTCTCCGGTGAAACCCATGGCCAACAGGGTGAAGCCCTTGCGATCCATCAGGTACATTCGGTAGCTCTGGCCGTTCTGCGAGTGGGTGTAGGAGGTCTCCCCAAAATTGGGGACACCCCTCTCGATCAGATTTTCGATGTCACGCAGGACATGATCATGACGTTTCCCGAAAACCTCGGCCACCTTGAGGGAGGTGGTCATGGGGACATCGTTGTGGTTGATGACGATGTTGGACAGGGTGGGGTTGTTTAAATCGGCAGTACGGGTGGAGGGGATCTGGGTAGTGGATTCGGACATGACTGGGAAATTACTGTTCATAACGATATGCTCCTGTTAGGCTAGGGTTTGCTTGCTCCTTGGGGTTGAACGAAAAGAACCCCTCCTCTCGTTCCGTCCGTCGCCCGGCGCTATTTGCACACCGAGGCGAAAGACGAAACGAAAGAAGGGGTTCAGCCAGCACGAGTAGGGAGCAGCTACGTCGTTATGGTATGGACTCAGAAATTTTGGCGAGGACCAAGACGCTTGGAAAGTCTCCGGCGATTTTCGCGGTTGTCTCTCCTTAGGTGGTCCATAATTGACAATATGCTGAATTTATACATCTTTATTGTTCGCGTTGTGTGCGCGAAAATTTGGGTGTCCCATGGCCGGGGTTACCGGCACTCAAAGATAGTTGCGCATGGGGAGGTAGGCTCCCGACATGAACACAGGGGAGGGGACAAGCACCGTGAGCGGCACTGTGCGTGGTGGTTGTTGTGATCGCTGACGGTTTGTTTCTCTCACATAGTGGTCCCTAATTGAAAACCCTTGCCAATCGGACGTTCCGAGGATGTATCAATTGGCCTGCCGGATTCTCTGACCGTTTTCCCCCTCTTTAAGTGGTCCCTAATTGCATCAGCTTAAAATTATAGTATTTTTTCCAGTCAGCTGCGAGAGGTCACACTTGGTCACCAACCCTGAATGATTAGCCCTCTCTGTGGGCTTGACCGCCAGAGTATCTTGGCGCAAAATTGTATTCAACGGTGGGTGCTTCGGGCTTGTTAAAACTGTCCCCAAGACTGTCCCACAAGAGGCTCAAGGTTGGAAGTAAAGTTGTGTAATTTCAAGCTGTTGCTGTTCAGAAAGCGGAATCCCTAACCCTCCGCCATTAGCACTTGATCCGCTGGAATCATAAAGATTTCGGCGGTTTTTTTATTTGGTTTTTCGTCCAAAGGTTAAAAAAGGCCCGGCTCCGCAGTCGGGTCTTTTTCTTGTTTTTTTGGATGGAGATGAAGCGCAACGCTCGACTTGAGTGTTGTTCCATCTTGTCGGTCTGGCTCGCGAGTTTTGGATTTGGGCTTGCAGGTACACGTTGCGGAGCGGCATTGTTTTCCGCTTGCGCTTGCTATAGTCGAAAAACTCTCGAACACCGACGACAAGGATGGCCATATTATGGATGTGACCCGGACAAAAATTCCCGGAGTGCTGCTTTTTGAGCCCAGGGTTTTTGGCGATCACCGCGGATTTTTTTGCGAGACCTACAGCCGGCGCCTGTTTGCCGCGCATGGTCTGGATGTCGATTTCGTGCAGGACAACGAGGCTTTTTCAGCTCAGGCCGGGGTGCTGCGCGGACTGCACTTTCAGGCTCCGCCCATGACCCAGGCAAAGCTGGTGCGGGTGGGGCGGGGTGCTGTCTTCGATGTGGTGGTCGACATGCGCAAGGGGTCGCCGACCTTTGGCCAATGGCAGGGCTTCACTCTCAGCGCCGCCAATTTCCTGCAGTTGTTCATTCCGGCCGGATTCGCCCATGGGTACATGACCCTGGAGCCCGATACGCAATTTCTCTACAAGGTCGACCAGTTTTACTCGCCTGAGCATGATGGCGGCATATCATGCCTCGACCCGAACCTGGGCATTGAATGGCCCGCTCTACCGCCGATCATGTCGGACAAGGATCTGCGATTGCCTTGTTTTGCGGATTTCGATTCTCCCTTCTCCATGTAGAGTGCTGGCTGATTGTCGAGCGAATTGGTAGGGTAATACCCGCGCCAGTCATGAATTTTCATGTATTGCGAGGGGGTTAGATTGCGTTGGAAGATCGTGATTTTTTTCATTATCTCTTGACACAGGACGACCCTCTTGAATACAGGTTGGCAATTATTCCGTGTCTGTTTTTTTCAAATTTCATCTCAACGCGGTAGGAGGAGAGGACTGTGGCAAAATGCAAAAGCTGCGTGGTGTTGCCATTCCTGGTCGGTTTGGTGGCATCGATCGTGCTTGGTTGGTGGGGCTTTCCTAAAGTCCTGTACAGTCAGAAGACCCAACCCATCCGGTTCGATCACGTCGTGCATGTGGAAGATCAGGCCATGGCATGTGAAGATTGTCATGCGTTTCGGGATGATGGCTCCTATGCCGGCATGCCCACCAACGCGAACTGTGTCGGATGCCATGAGGATGTTCAGGGGGAAGATCCTGATGAAGCTCGCTACGTGACCGAGTATGTGCAGCAGGAAAAGGAAGTTGAATGGCTGGGTTATCAGAAACAGCCCGACAACGTGTACTTCTCTCACATCGCGCACAAGGATCTTGACTGCACATCGTGTCATCCGGACGTGGCCAACATGAGCACCCCGCCTGTCTACTATGAAAACAGGCTTTCGGGCTACAGCAAGGACACCATGAAGATGTGGCAATGCGAAGAGTGCCATGCCCAAAGTGGCGCCAGCAACGCCTGTTTTGTCTGCCACAAATAAGAGAGGAGTGGATTTACGATGGGACTCGACAGAAGAAGCTTTATTTCTTTGGTGGCTGGCGGTGTAGCGGGCAGCCTCTTCACTCCCGTAATATGGAAAACCCTGGATGACGTGTCCATATGGACTCAGAATTGGTCCTGGATTCCCCGGTTGCAGTACGGCGAGGAACTGACGGTTCCTGCGCTGTGCAAGCTGGGCTCGGACGCATACGGCGTCAAGGTCAAGACCGTGGCCGGAAGGCCCGTCGCGGCCGAAGGCAATCCGGATCATCCCTTGAGCCTGGGCGGCATCTGTCCCCTGGGCGCGGCCAGCGTGCATCTGCTTTACAGCCCTTCCCGGGTCAAGAACCCCAAGCTCAAGGATGGCTCCTCTTTCAAGGACATCACTTGGGATGAAGCGGAAGAACTGCTTGCCGGCAAGATCAAGGAAGCCGGATCGAACATGGCCATGATCAGCGGTGACGAGACCGGTTCCGTCACGGACGTTCTGGCCGGTCTGGTCGGCAAGGCCGGTTCGGACAAATCTTTTTTCATGCCCGGGGAGAGCGCCCCGGCGGCGGCTGCCCTGGCCATGCTCGGCGGAGACGGTCAGGTCGGCTATGACATCGAGAATGCGAACTACGTGCTCCTGCTCGGTGCCGATGCGCTGGGTTCCTGGGGCAATGTGGCCCGTAACGGCAAGGCGTTTTCCGCCAGTCGCGAGAAGGGCGTCAAGTTCGTCTATGTCGGCCCTGTCCAGAACGGCACCAGCGCAGTAGCCGACAGCTGGGTTCCTTGCGCGGCGGGCACCGAGCCGGTTTTGGCCATGGGGCTTGCGGCGGTTATCGCCGGCACGAATCGTGACCGTTCATCCTGGCCCGGTTTTGCCTCTTTCGCAAAATTTGTGCAGACATCCTATCCGCTGGACAAGGTGGCCGAAATCACCGGTGTTTCAGCGGCGACCATCACTGGCCTGGCCCAGGAATTGGTCCGGGCCGGAAGGCCGCTGGTTCTGACGGCCGCCGAGGCCGGACAGGGCCTTGGCGCGTTTGAGCTTGCCGCAGGGATGAGCCTGAACATGCTCTTGCAGCGCGTCAACACTGTCGGCGGTGTGCGGATACTGCCCTGGGCGCCCAAAGTGGTCGAAGCTGCTGCCGACAAGAAGGCGATGCTCGCCAATGACCTTGTCGCTTATTTGAGCACCGTGGCAGACGGCGGCGCCGAAGCCCCTGCGCTGCTCATGGTCTATGGCGCCAACCCTGCCTATGCCCTGCCGAATCTGACCAAGGCGCAGGCCGCCATCGACAAGGCCGGTTTCGTGGTTTCCTTCAGTTCGTTCATGGATGAAACGGCGGCCATGGCTGATCTGATCATGCCTGACAGCTACGCCTTTGAACGCCTTGATGACGCCTATTCCCCGTATGGTTCGGGTCAGCCGAACTATACCGTGGTCGCACCCATCATCAAGCCGGTATTCGACACCAAGCCCGCAGGCGACGTTCTCCTGTCCGTGGCGGCCAAGGCCGATCTGGATCTGGGCTTTGAGTCTTTTGAAGACGTGGTCAAGGCCAAGGCCGAAGCGCTTGGCGCAGACTTCGACGAGATGGTCGAGGGCGCTGCCTGGATTTCGGAAGAGTATCCGGCCCAGGATCTGGCGTTGTGGACGACTCCGTTGCAGGAGGTGGCCGTGTCGGCCAAGGACGGCAAGACCCTGGCCCTCGCCCCTGCGTTGCGGCTCAAGATCGGCAGCGCCAAGATAGCCACTCCTCCTTTCAACACCAATGCCATCCGCTTCGATGAAATGCTCGGCAACGACATGTACGTGCTCGTCAACGCTGCCACGGCGAAGAACCTTGGGCTTAAAAAGGACGATGCCGTCAAACTCGCCAGTTCCAGTGGGGAGTGCAAGGCCCGAGTGCGCATTTTTGAAGGCGTGATGAATGATACCGTCGTGGCCCCCCTGGGTCTTGGCCATACTGCCTGGGATGCTTTTTCCAGAGGCAAGGGAGATAACGTCTACAAGCTGTTTGCTGCCGACACCGAAGCGGAGACTGGGATGTCCCGGTTCGCAACGGTGCGGGTCACTGTCAGCAAGGCGTAGCACTTCCTTAAGGCACCTGGAGAAAATAAGAGGATATTCACAATGCAAGCAAAAGAATTCAAAGTAAAATGGGGCATGCTTGTCGACCTTGACAAGTGCACCGGGTGCGGTGCCTGCACCGTGGCCTGCCGGGCGGAAAACAACCTTCCCCCCGAGGCCGACGCAGCCAACAAGCTGCGCACCAACGACTGGATGAACATATACGAGCTGTCCAACAAGAAGCCCTTTCCGGATCATGAGGTCGCCTACCTGCCCAGGCCCTGCATGCAGTGCGGTCACCCGTCCTGCTCCACGGTCTGCCCGGTTGTGGCCACCCTGAAGGATGAGGAAGGCGGCATCGTCAGCCAAGTGTATCCCCGTTGTATCGGTTGCCGGTACTGCATGGCGGCTTGTCCTTACCATGCACGCTACTTCAACTGGTTCGATCCGATCTGGCCCGAGGGCATGGAAAAGGTTCTGACTCCTTATGCATCGACCCGCCCGCGCGGCGTCGTCGAAAAATGCACTTTCTGCCACCACCGTTTCATGGCTGCCAAGGAACAGGCTCGCATGAACGGTGAGGACCCGACGGAACTGGCTGAAGACGCCTACATCCCGGCGTGCGCCGAAATTTGTCCGACGGGTGCGATCAAATTCGGGAACCTGAAAAATCCTGAGCATGAAGTCACCAAGATGGCCGCGAGCAAATACGCGTTTCGCCTGCTGGAGAAACTCGGCACCGACCCGCAGGTTTATTACTACTCCAAGCGGGAGTGGGTCCGCAAACTCGGGGACAACTACCTGAAGAATGAGAAGGGGGGCGAACATGTCTGATAGAGCATACTGGCCCGAAGGGGTGGAGCGTTGTTCTGTTGGGAAGTTCCTGGCCTGGTTGGGCGTGATCAGCATCTTCCTCGCTTGGGGCGGATACGGTGCGTTCAAGGTCCTGGGAACCGGTATCGGCGTGACGGGCCTGGACAACTATTTCGGGTTCGGCCTGTGGATCACCTTTGACTTGGCGGTCATCGCCTTGGGCGCCGGAGCCTTTTTCTCCGGATTTCTGCGCTACATAGTCCGTATCGACGAACTCAAGAACGTCATCAATCTGGCGGTCATCGTTGGCTTCCTTTGCTACTCCGGTGCGATGCTGATCCTTGTGCTCGACATCGGCCAGCCGCTCAGGGCCTGGTTTGGCTACTGGCATCCGAACGTTCACTCCATGCTGACGGAAGTCATCTTCTGCATCACCTGCTACTGCACGGTGCTGATCATCGAATATGTGCCGATCATCCTGGAAAACCGGAA
The DNA here is from genome assembly GCA_002841885.1 of Deltaproteobacteria bacterium HGW-Deltaproteobacteria-18. Lineage (NCBI taxonomy): Bacteria > Deltaproteobacteria > Deltaproteobacteria bacterium HGW-Deltaproteobacteria-18. The sequence goes on along the minus strand of PHBE01000011.1, from coordinate 72,525 downwards.
GATCAACCAGAATCGGCTCTGCCACCACATTGCCCACAACTTCCACGTGTACATGCCGCTTTTCGCCGGCATCGGCACCTTCCTGTCCTTCTTCCACCAGGGTTCACTGGGCGGCATGTACGGCGTCCTTTTCGGCCGTCCGTTCGTGTTCCGCGAAGGTTTCTTCATCTGGCCCTGGACGTTCTTCCTGTTCATCTCTTCGGCCATTGCCGCCGGACCCGGCTTCACCATGCTGTGTGCCGCAATGATGGAAGGCATCACCGGCCGCAAGCTGGTCAGCTATGACACCAAGAAGCTTCTCGGAAAGATCTCCGGCCTGCTGCTGTGTGTCTACATCTTCTTCAAGATCATCGACACCTACGCCTGGGCCAAGGGTATCCTGCCCGGCATGGGGCTGACCTTCGACGAGATGTTCAGCAGCGAGCACGGGTACGGCAAGATTTTGCTGTGGCTCGAACTCTTCTGGTTCGGCGTGATTCCTGCCGCGCTGCTGGTCACTCCCGCCGTGCGCAATCGCCCGTGGCTCATGTACAGCGCTGCCATCATGGCCGCCATCGGCGTCACCATCAACCGCTTCGTCTTCACGGTGCAGGCTCTGGCCATTCCGGTCATGCCGTTCGACCGCTGGACCACATACATGCCCAACTGGGCGGAGTGGTCCACCTCGCTCATGATTGTCGCCTACGGATTTTTGGTCATGAGCATATCCTACCGCTATCTGCCGATCTTCCCTCAGGAAGTGAAGCTCAACAAGTAGAGACGATTGTTTCGAAAAAGAGGCCCTTCGGGGCCTTTTTTTTTGAGATGACAAATGCTTGGCATCTGTGTTCATTACTTCCTTGCTGTTCAAAATTCACAGTGGGAACATGGATCGGCGGACTTAACGGGAGGTTTCATGAAGGATACTGAAAACGGGCGGCAGTCCGCCATCGACGTCGCCAGGGCACTGGGACTCCTGCTTGTCTATTACGGACACTTCGTCGAGCAGATCATGTATCTGAAGAACCCTGCTGCCGCCGTGCATTACAAGTGGATCTATTCCTTCCACATGATCCTCTTTTTCATGCTGTCGGGATGGGTAAAGGGCGTGCGGCCCTGCGTGCCGCCCATTCGAAAATTCGTGCAATCGACCCTGGTCAGCCGGATTGTGCCCTATCTTTTTTTCAGCATCATGCTGGCGGCCATGTCGCTGGTATTTGCGGGCTGGTTCCCCATGCTCGATCTCTCCGGCGTGGATGGTTACTTCAAGGCCTCAGTATCCACTGCCATGGGCTTTCCCCTGTTCAATATTCCGCTCTGGTTTGTGGCCTGCCTGGTCAGCGTGGAGTGCCTGCATCGTCTTTTGCAACCCTACCTGGAGTCTGCAACACGAGTCATGGCGGTAGCAATTGCGTGTTATGCCAGCGGCTTTGCCCTCAATGAGCAATTTTTCTTTTTCGGCCAGAACATGAGCTTCTGGCTCATGCACGAAGTTCCTGTGGTCTATGCATTTTATCTCGTGGGCATGCTGCTTGGCAGGAGCGGGTTCCCTGGTCGCGTATCGGGTGCCACGGGAATTGCGATTTTCGTGGTGGCGCTGGCGGCCGTTCATTTCTCCTATGATCTCAATCAGGGCCCTTTCAGGTACCTGCAGGCCGTAATCATTCTGCTTTCAGGACATGGGCATTTTTTGTGGTTTCCTTTCACTGCGCTGGCGGGGACCGTCATGATCATGGCTTTGGGGCGGGTGTTGCAACACGTCTCGCTGCTTGCTTTTTTTGGGCGTAACGCCATCATATTGCTCGGCCTGAATGGGGTGTTCTATCATTTCATCAATCCCCCCGTGGCCGCTTGGAGCGTCGCCAACCTTTCCCCGGACGGCTGGAGCGTATTTTTCGTGAGCGCCCTGGTCACCATCGCGAGTTTCGGGCTGAGCCTTCCGGTCATTCACGGGCTCAATTTTGCCGTACCTCAACTGGTGGGCAAGCCGCGCACGGCCGGGCGTTTTTTTGGCCCGCTGGTCAGGGAGTAGGAGGCGGTGCTCTTGATCGCAAAGACGGGGATCGGGGGCGCCCAGGGCCCTGAAGACGGTCTGCGGCGTACGCTGCTGACGCTCAATGTCTTCGCGGCGCTGAAGATGACCCTCTTTCCCATGGCCATCATTACCCTGTTCTGGAAGGACCAGATCGGCCTGACCCTGACCGAGATCCTGACCCTTCAGGTGTTTTTCTCGCTGGCCAGCGTGATCATGGAGTATCCGTCCGGATACGTCAGTGACCGATTGGGCTATCGCTGGGCACTCATTGTGGCCTGCGTTTTTGGCATTGTTGGCTGGGGCTGGTATCTGTTCGCATCCACCTTCTGGAGCGTGCTGGTCGCGGAGCTGCTGCTGGGCGTCTCCTACGCATTCATCAGCGGTTCGGACACGGCGCTGCTTTTCGAGACCTTGCGCGCCGAGAACAGGGTGGACCTCTACACCCGTTGCGACGGGCGCATGGTCGGTTGGGCTCAGGGGGGAGAGGCCGCGGGCGCGCTCTTTGCCGGGCTCATGTACGCGCATTGGCAGCTTTTGCCCTTCGTGGCCCAGATCGGGATCTGGATTCTGGCCCTGGGATTGTGCCAGACCCTTAAGGAACCCAAGGCGGAAACCAGCGGGCCGGTGATTTCGCATCTGGCTGAAGCGCTGCGCGTTTGCAGGTTCGCCTTTCGGGAAAGCTCGGCTATCCGGGCGACCATCCTGAACGGGATGCTTCTGGGGCTGGCCTCTTTCTACATGGTTTGGCTCATTCAGCCCTATATGCAGGACTGCCAGGTCCCTGTGACATGGTTCGGACCGGCCTGGGCAGGGGCGAATCTGGTTGTGGCCCTGGCTGCCGCGAACAGCCATCGGGTCGAAGGCAAGATCGGCGTTTCAGGCATGCAGGCGCTTTTCTTCGCGCTGATCGTCGTAGCGTATCTTGGACTTGGAATCACCACGGCCGTGTGGGGATTTTTGTTCTACTATCTGCTTACGGCCATGCGCGGACTGCAGGGTCCGCTCATGCGCTCGCGGTTGCAGGCCCTCAGCAGCCGGGCGAACCGGGCCAGCATCCTGTCTCTGCACAGCCTGGCCTTCCGTACCGGTTTCGTGGTCACGGGTCCGCTTGTGGGCCTGCTTGCCGACAGCCATGGCCTGTCCACGACCTTCCTTCTTCTGGCCGGATTTTTTGCGCTGGCACTTCCCGTGGTTGCGCTCAATTTTTTGCGCCATAACCGCGCGCATTCATTGAGTTGAATTCGTCTTCCACACAGTTGAGGCACCCCTGTGGAAAAGGTTTTGGTTGATCCCGATGCCGCGATATCCTAATACTCCACCTGTTCTGCGAAACTACTTCAGGAACAAGGGAACCCGGTGCGAGTCCGGGGCGGTCCCGCCACTGTAACCCCGATTTCGCGCGCCTAAAGCCGATCCCTCAAGGGAGACGCCGCGCGCGAGGGGCGAGCCAGAAAACCTGCCTGAAGCAATTCTCTTAACCCTCTGCACGCGGATGCAGGGCGTTGAGTTGTTCAGAAAAACGTCATCACAACTTCGAGCAAACATGACTGACACGATTCCTTCGTGGGAACGCGTGCGCGGTATGGTGCCGGTGAGTCTCTGCGACTGGCCGGGTAAAATCACGTGCGTGCTTTTTGCCGGCGGCTGCAATCTGCGCTGTCCGACCTGCCACAATGCGTCCCTGGCCTGGAAATGGACCTCGCTGCCGAGTCTCGACCGGGAAATTGTTCTGTCCGACCTGCGCCGCCGCAAGCGCTGGCTGGACGGAATCACCCTGTCGGGGGGAGAGCCGACCTGCCTGGCTGACCTGGACGGGCTGCTCGCGGATCTGGCCTCGACCGGCCTGCCGGTCAAGCTCGATTCCAACGGCTCCGCGCCTGATGCCCTTGAGCGGGTGCTTGAGTCCGGCCTTGCTCAGGCCGTGGCCGTGGACGTCAAGGGGCCCTGGTCCATGTATCCGGAGCTGACCGGACAGGCCCTGGCGGCCGATGCGGCCCGCGATGCGCTGAGAGAGGTCTTCGACCTGGCTCGCGCGTATCCCGGACGTGTCTATTTTCGCTGCACCAAGGTGCCGAGCCTGACGCCCGATGATCTGGAGACGACCCGGGCCCAGATGCCGCAAGGCCTGCCCTTGCATTTCCAGGAATTTGTGCCTCCTCGAAGCAATGACGATTTTTCCTGATTCTCAATTCGACCGAACTTTATTGGAGTATTCATGCCTCAGCAGATTGTGAAACGTGATGGCCGTGTTGAATCCTGGTCTGTGGACCGGATAGCCCAGGCAATTTTGAAATCCCTCAACGCCAGTGGCATCAAGGATCCCATCCTGGCCAAGCGTCTGGCCGGAAAGGTCGAGTCCAAACTTGAGGCCGAGGCCATGCCCGAGCAGGAGCTGGTTCAGGACACCGTCGAGCAGGTGCTCATGGAGTCCAGACTTTATCAGGTCGCACGGCGCTACATCGTGTACCGCGAGAAGCGTCGCGCGATTCGCAGCCAGACCGAGACTTTCCTGGACGTGACCGAGACCATCGACAGCTATCTGGACAAGTCCGACTGGCGTGTCAGCGAAAACGCCAACATGTCCCATTCCTTTCAGGGCCTGATGCTGCATTTGTCCGGTTCCGTGCAGGCCCGGTATTCCCTGGAGAAATATCCAGAGGAAGTCCGGCAGGCTCACGAGCACGGCTATTTTCACATCCATGACCTTTCTTTCGGCCTGGCCGGATATTGCGCCGGCTGGTCCCTGCGCGACCTTTTGCTCGAGGGCTTCAACCTTGAAGGGCGCTGTTCGTCCGGTCCGCCCAAGCATTTTGACGCGGCCCTTGGACAGATGGTCAATTTTCTTGGAACGCTACAGAACGAATGGGCCGGTGCGCAGGCCTTCAACAACGTGGACACGTATCTGGCTCCGCTGGTCCGCCATGACAGCCTCACCTACGAGGAAGTCAAGCAGGCCATGCAGAAGTTCGTGTTCAACCTGAACACAACCTCGCGCTGGGGCGGACAGAGCCCCTTCACCAACCTGACCTTCGATCTGGCTCCGCCTGCGCACATTGCTTCGGAGGCCGTCATCATCGGCGGCAAGCTGCAGGACAGCACCTACGGCGAGTATGCGGTCGAAATGGAGATGATCAACCGGGCCTTCCTTGAGGTCATGCTGGTCGGCGACTATCATGGGCGGATTTTTTCCTTCCCCATCCCGACCTACAACATCACTCCGGATTTTCCCTGGGAGACGGAGGTCGGCGAGCTGCTGCTAAAGCTTACGGCCAAATACGGCGTTCCGTATTTTCAGAACTTCATCAATTCGGACCTCAAACCCGAGGACGTGCGTTCCATGTGCTGCCGTCTGCAGATGGACCTGCGCGAGCTGCGCAAGCGTACCGGCGGTCTTTTTGGCGCAGGGGATCTGACAGGCTCCATCGGTGTGGTGACCCTCAACCTGCCCAAGCTGGCCTATCTGGCCCAGGGCGAGGAAGACTTTCTGGACCTGGTGGGCGAGTATGCCTCCCTGGCCAAGGATTCCCTTGAGTTCAAGCGCAAGATGGTCACGGACAACATGGACAAGGGCATGTTTCCCTTTTCCAGCCGCTACCTCAAAAACGGCTTTCGCAGCCATTTCAGCACCATCGGCATCCTGGGCGGCCACGAAGCCTGCCTGAATCTGCTCGGCAAGGGCATCGATACCGAGGCTGGGACAAGGCTCATGGTCCGTACCCTGGACCATCTGCGGGAGATCACGGTGCGCTTTCAGGAGGAGACGGGCAGCCTCTACAACCTCGAAGCCACTCCGGCCGAGGGGACCAGCTACCGCTTGGCCAAGATTGACAAGAAGCTTTATGCGGACATCCAGGCCTCCGGAAACGGGGTGCCCTACTACACCAACTCGACCCTGCTCCCCGTGGGGCATACCACGGACATCTTCTCCGCCCTGGAGCATCAGAACCGGCTGCAGCCCTTGTACACCGGAGGCACTGTTTTTCACAGCTTCCTGGGCGAATCCGTGCCGGACACCAAAGCCCTGAAGAACTATCTGGTGCGCGCCCTGACCGAGACCAAGATTCCCTACGTGTCCATTACGCCGACCTTTTCGATCTGCAAGGACCACGGCTATCTGACAGGTGAGCAGATCACCTGCCCGCACTGCGGCCAGGAGACGGAAGTGTACACCCGCGTGGTGGGCTACTACCGTCCGGTCAAGATGTGGAACCGCGGAAAACAGGAAGAGTACAAGGATCGGGTGGAATATTCCCAGGCCTCCTGTTTCGGGCAATAAGGGAGCGACTTCAACGCGAAAACGGCCGGACTGCAATGCAATCCGGCCGTTTTCGCGTTTTTTGGCGTGGGAGTTTCTATTTTCCGGACGCAGATCTGCGCAGCCCGTTCAAGACGCCGAGCGCCGAGCGCAATCCCCCGGCCAGACTCGTGATCGCGGTGGAAATGATCGGCTTCGGGCGCTGGATTTTTTGGGAATGCAAAAACAATGTGATTTCACGCATGGCGTACCTCTGTATTCAGAAATATGGTAATTTTTACGAACTTTGTATTGAAACGAAAGCTAGCTAGGCGCGAAAAGTCTGCTCGTCAAGCAAAATGGTGACGATTGTTATGACGAGGCAGTCTTTTTTTTGTGCTGGTTTTGGGCGGGTCAGGAGGCGGGCAGCAGGACGGCCTGGGTGGCCGGATCCCAGTCTGCGGTGGCCGGCATGGCCAGTGAGGCGCGGAAGCGTGCCAGGGCGGCCTTGGACCTCTTGCCCCAGATGCCGTCGATCCTGCCTTTGTAGAGCCCCTGGGCGGCCAGGGCTTGCTGCACGCGCTTGGCGTCGGCCTTTGTCTTGAGATTCAGGAGAACGGCGGGGAGAGCCGGAGCGGCGGGGGCAGGGGCAGCGGCCGCAAGCAGTTCGCGGATCTCGTCCGTCACGCGCAGGCGACAACTGGCGGTGGCGAGGACGGCGTGGTCCGCAGGCTGAATCAGGCGTGCTGAGATGCGCAGGCCTCCATCGGCCATGGCATAGGTTCCGGTCAGTATCGTGTGCATACCGGTGGTGCCCCCTGCCTGGTCGGGGGCCATGGACAGGGCCGTTTCGCCCTGTTCCTTCAATGAATAGGGCGAAGGCATGAACACGCGGGTATCCGCCAGACGGTATCCATGACGTGTGAGCGCGTTGCCCATCTCTTCCGCCAGAATTCGGCCCAGTGGGGACGTGTTCTTGACGTCATGCAGGTCGGCGAAGGGAGCTGCCATGATCAAGCCTGCACGGTCCAGGCGGATCTGCAGATTGGCGACCAGACTCTCGGCCAGGGAGTCGCACAGCATGTCGATGCGCGAAGCTCCGCATTGCGTCTGTCCTGAGACGGGGAGGACGCAAAGGAGAAGAGCCAGAAAGAATGCTGATCGCATCATCAGTTCACCAGGGAATAGCGTTTGAGTTCCACGCCGCCCTGCGGCGTCTGCAGCTGATAGTGGGCCCAGTCGGGGCTGCTTACGTAGAAAATGCTCGAGTCGCGGTAGAGGTACGCGCCCTGATGGACGAGGGCCGAATTGATCTGGACTTCCGAATCCGGAGTGGGCGCGTCAAAATATCCGCTCTCCTCACCCACTTCCGGTACGGGCTCGTAAAGCCCGGCGCTGTTCTTGCGCTGCCTGAAGCCCGGATCCGGGGCGTTTCGCAAACCCTTGCGTGTCGTGTCCAGGACGCGCCTGTGCCTGACAAGGCCCAGGTTGACTTCCAGCACTGCGGCCCCTTCGGGGGCAAAGGAAACGGGGACGCCGTAGTCGATGAGGTGGGTCAACAGCGCTTCCCTGTAGGCCTTGGCGAAGGGAGTGGTGCCAAGGGGTGCGACATACACGCGAACGTCTTCTCCAGGGAAGAAATGATCAAGAGCCTTGCCGCAGTTCTGTGCGACCTTGTCCGCCAGCTGGTCCCAATGGGCCATGGCCTGCATTTTGGGTTGGGTGCTGAGCAGGTAGCCGCTTGGGATGGGTGCCTGGGCAGTGACAAGCTGGGATGACTGGTCGGAATTGACGCTGACCGAAGAGCAGCCGGTCAAAAGTCCGAGGGTAATCAGTGTGAGCAGGGCTGCGATGCGCATGGCGTGGTCCTTGATTTTGGTTTTTTCCATGATCAGATTATCGGCCACGGGCTGGAAAACTTAAGCCGGTTTGGGGAAATGTTGGCACGCGGCATGCTTTGCATTCAGCGGTAGGCATTTTTCTCCCGGAGGATCGGTAATGTTCAAGCTCTATATCCTGCTTTTTTGCGTTTTCATCGGCGGATGCGTGCAGCTGCCCCCCTTTTACGAGATTGGTTCGCGTGCCAAGACGCCGCCGCTCATACCTCTGTCCTACAAGGCGGGAGATCACCTCCACCGGCAGCTTTCCGGCAGTGGAGTCGCGGGGTATCCGATGCTTGCGGCATCCTTCGTGGATTCCACCAATGTGGAAAATACCAACGATCTCGGGCGTCTTCTTTCGGAGCAGGTTTCTTCACGGTTGAGCCAGCTCGGATATTCCGTGACGGAGGTCCAGTTGCGTTCCGACGAGTTGAGGGTGTTGCCCCAGGGCGGAGTGCTCGCGCTTTCCCGGGACTTGTCGCAGATCAATACCGACGTGCCTGCCTACTCCGTACTGGTCGGAACGTACACGATCATCGAGCGCCAAATTTACGTCAACGCCAGGGTTCTGCGTACTGGTGACGGGGTCGCTCTGGCATCTTCGGATTTCACGTTGCCCTATGTGCGCCCGAAAAAAAATGTCGTGGAAGATGGGACGGTTCGTCCTTCTGTCAAAACCCGCCTTGATTGACGGGCGTAGCGCTTCCTTCTTGTACTTAAGTCTTGTTTGACATATACGTTCCGACGTATGTCAATCATCACTTATCAGGAGGAAGTATGAAGAGAATTTTGGTGCTGTTTCTTTTGTTGGCTATGCCGGGATTGGTTTTCGCCCAGGACAAGGTGCTCAAGATGTCGACCACGACCAGCACGCAGTCCTCCGGCCTGCTTGATGTTTTGCTTCCCGAGTTCAAGAAAGACACGGGTATTGACGTCAAGGTCGTGGCCAAAGGCACTGGCGCGGCCATCCGTGACGGCGTGGACGGGAATGTGGACGTGATTTTCGTGCATGATCCGGCCCGCGAGGAGAAATTTGTTGCCGATGGTTTCGGTACCAAACGCTACTATGTCATGTACAACGATTTTCTGATCATCGGACCTGCCGCCGATCCGGCCGGAGCTAAGGGCGCCGACGCGGCCGAGTCCATGAAGAAGATCGCCATGTCCGAGGCCGTGTTCGTGTCCCGTGGCGATGACAGCGGTACCCATGCCAAGGAGCAGGCACTGTGGAAGGCCACGGGGCTGTCTCTGAAGGAAGAGGACACTGTTTTCAAGGGTAAGACCAAGGAAGTGACCTTCAAGGCCGTTCATCCCGAAGGAATGAAGATGTACATGTCCATCGGCCAGGGCATGGGAAAGGCCCTGACCTTTACCGAGGAGAAGCAGGGATACACCATCACCGATCGGGGCACTTACGTGCAGTATAAGTACGGCCGCCCTGAGGGCTTGGATCTGGAACCCATCAGCGAAGGCGACAAGAATCTTTTCAATCCCTATGGCGTGATCCCGGTCAACCCGGAAAAGCACCCCCATGTCCGCTTTGATCTGGCTGACACCTTTGCCAAGTGGGTAGTCTCCGAGCGCGGTCAGAAGGTCATCGGCGACTACAAACTCCTTGACAAGCAGCTTTTCTTTCCCGACGCAAAGTAGCTTCGGGCGTTACACGTGTGGATTCATGGCTGGGTTCTAAACCCGGCCATGAATTTATTGAAGGCTTGAAAGGCCCGCTTTGGCAGCGGGCTTTTTTTCACTGCCCGTTTTGGAGGCTGCATGTTTTTTTTGGAGAGTCTGGGGGCCGCGCTGACCCTTTTGCTGCGATTTGATCCGGAGATGCTGCATATCGTCGGTGTGTCTCTGAATGTGAGTTTCTGGTCCACCCTGGTCGCCTGCATTGTTGGGGTCCCGGCAGGATTTTTGATTGGCATAGCAAGGTTTCGTCTCAAGCAGGCTGTCATCACTTTCTTCAACACCATGCTGGCTCTGCCCACCGTGGTCATCGGCCTTTTGGTCTATTCCCTGCTCTCTCGGCGCGGCGTTTTAGGTTCCCTGGGTTGGCTCTACACCCAGAAGGCCATGGTTGTCGGCCAGATCATTCTCATCACCCCCATCGTCATCGCCTTTACCATCGCCGCCGTGGGCCGCATCGACGACCGCTACCGGCGTACGGCCCTGACCCTGGGCGCTTCGGCCTGGCAGGTTGCGCTGGTAATCCTGCGTGAGGCACGCTTCAGCATCATGGCCGCCGTTGTGGCCGCCTTTGGCCGCGTCATTTCGGAGATAGGCATCTCCATGATGCTCGGCGGCAACGCCAGAGGTTTCACCCGAACCATGACCACGGCCATGGCTCTGGAGTACGACAAGGGCGAATTCGTCCTCGCCCTGGGGCTGGGCATTGTACTGCTGGCCATCAGCTTGGGCGTGAACGTGCTGCTGGGCTACGCGCAGGGGAGGACGCAGCGATGAGTCTTTTCGAACTGCGCGATGTGCTCGTGGCCTATGACGGCCGGGTGGTGCTCGACCTGCCGCGGTTGACCATCGAGGAGGGTGAGGCCTACTCCCTGCAAGGACCTAACGGAGCCGGAAAATCGACCCTGCTCGGCATCCTTTCCTTTCTGAATGCCCCCCATCAGGGAGTGGTCCGTTTCGAGGACAGGCCCGTGGTCTGGAAAGAACCGACGCTTCGCTCCCTGCGCCGCAACGTGGGTCTGGTGGAGCAGCATCCGGTCATGTTCAGCCGCAGCGTGCGCGAGAATGTGGGTTACGGGCTGGCTATCCGGGGGGTGGAAAAGATCCGCCGCGAACGTCTGATCGACGAAGCCCTCGATCTTGTGGGCCTTGCCCATCTGGCCGACGTTCATGCTCCGCGCCTTTCGGGGGGAGAAACGCAGCGCGTGGCCATTGCCCGTTCCCTGGCCAGCCGCCCCAAGGTCCTGCTGCTGGACGAGCCGACAGCCAGCGTCGATACCCAGAACCGGGTCATCATCGAGCAGATCGTGGCCGATTTGCGCGACCGGGGTGACACCACCATCGTGCTCTGCACCCACAACCGTTCCCAGGCTGCGGCGTTGTGCCCCAAGGTCATTTATCTGGAAGAGGGCCGTCTTGCCGCCCGCCCGCTGAGCAACTCCTACGCCGGACAGTTTGCAGATGAAAACGGGCAGACCTGGTGTCGAATCGCCGCCGATTTTCACGTGCCGGTTCCTCGGTGCGGACCCGGCCGGGGGCGGGTGGTCATTGAACCGGGCGCGGTCCGTCTGGGGGTGACCGACGAGCCCGGTCTGAACCGGGGGATATTGACCCGGATCCGGCTTGAGGGCGACATGGTCAGCCTGAGCGTGGATTTGGGCAGACCGCTGCATGTGCAGATGGCATTGAAGGAATTCTGGGGCGCAGGTCTTGAGATCGGAGCCTTGGTGCAGGCCGACATACCGTCTTCCGCCGTGGAGTGTTTTTTGGACAGTTCGGGACGGATGCCTGAAATCGCATGAGCATGAGTCCGGAAGGAGCGCAAGGGAGCATGCCGGAGCGTCCGGAGTTTTGCGAGGAGGCCCTTCGGGATGCGCAGTGGCGGGTATTGTGCCGTCGTTGCAACGAACTGGGCCAGGACTCCCGGAGTTGGTGGGCGCGGATCGTCGCGGATGCCGAGGCTGTTCCGCGGGTGGATGAAACCGGGATCACCGTGCGTATGCGCGGCAACACCTTTGCGGAAGTGGAACTTCGCGGCGCAGGACTGCAGTGTCGCATAGCGCCGGAGCATCTGCTTCTGTCACATCCGGGGGCACGGACAGTGCTTGGCGACGAAGCCATGCCGCAGCCGAAGCGGGTGCGAACTCTTGATGATCTTGCCCGCTCGTATGAACATGTGCGGCGGCGGGTCTGTAGTCATGAAGACCGGCGGGCGGCCACCCTCGATCGGCTTTTTCTCAGGCATTCCTGCGTCCTGGCCGTGGACGCCGCATTGCCTTCGGGGCGGGCCGATCTGGTCGCGCTCTCTCCACAGGGAACGGCCGTTTTTTTTCTGCTTCGCCGTTATCAGGACGGTGATCTCCGTCTTGCCGGGCGGGGCGGGATCGTCTGGCGCATGCACGAACTCAATCGCATCCTCGAAAGCGAACAGGCCATGGGCTCCTGGCTTCGCGATCTCCTTGAACGCTCCCGCGCCCTTGAAACTCCCCACCTGAAACGGTACCGGTTCGCCGCCAATCCCGTCATCCATCCGCGTGTCCGCCTCCTTGTCGTCGATTTCGATCACGCCCAGCGTCTTGGCGGATTGAAGTCCTTGCGTGCCAATCTCGAGGCCGGACTTGACCACGCCGCCTCCCGGGGTGATATTCACTGCATTGGCGACGCCGGAAACATTTCGTACAGTACTTTTTTTTTCGGCATTTAATTGGCCCTGTGTTTTGCGGAGGGAGATATGTCCGATCTGCATTTGTGGCACCGCGCCGAACTCGGCAAGCTCAGACAGGATATGGAGGAGCTTTTCGATTCCTTTGTCCGCGATTTCTGCAGTCCCATGGATTTGCGGTTGTTGCGCCGCGAGCCGGATGTGCGTGTGGTCAATGAAAAGGATGCCGTCATTGTCTCGGCGCATGTGCCTGGCCTTGATCCGCGTTCCATCAAGGTTTCGATCACCGGCCAACGTTTGTCCCTGTCCGGTGAAAAGGTGGAAGAGCTCCGGGACGGCCGGGAATTGAGCATTTCCCGCCACGGATTTTCAAGTACGGTGCGCCTGCCCTCGGCTGTGCTGACGGATCAGGTCCGCGCCAGCTATTCAAACGACGTGCTGCGGGTTGTCTTGCCCAAATGCAGGAACTGCACGCCTGTGCAGGTGAGTACGGAAGAACACGAGCGAGGTAGGAATGAGTGAATCGTTACGATTGACGCCTGATAAGCTGCGGTGGATCCTTGACACCTCCACCCTGCCTTTTGCCGCGACGGACGAACTCGAACCCCTGGATGAGATTCTGGGCCAGGACCGGGGCGTGGATGCGCTCAGGTTCGGCATCGGCATCCAGCGCCCGGGCTACAACATCCTGGTCACAGGAGCCCCGCGCACCGGGCGCATGGATGCTGTGAAAAAGGTCCTCGCCAAGGTCGTGCAGAACGGGGAGATACCCGGAGATCTCTGCTACCTGAACAACTTCAAGGACCCCGAGGCCCCCATTCTGGTGCGTCTGAGGTCTGGTTTTGGCGCAAGGCTGAAGAAAAACATGCAGCAGCTGGTCGAGGAACTCAAAAAAGAGGTGCCCAAGCTCTTTGAGAGTTCGGAATATCTGGCGCGCAAGAACGAGATCAACGAGGCCTACGAGAAAAAGACAGCCAGCTTTTTCATGAACCTCGAAAAACAGGTCAAGGAGGCCGGCTTCGCACTGGTTACCTTCCAGGGCCGGCAGGGGCAGCAGCCCGAGGTCATGCCTATCGTCGACGGCGAGCCCACTCCGATCCTGAAGCTCGAGCAGATGGTTGAAAAAGGGCGTTTCCCCCGGGAAGAATTCGGCCGCATCAAGGCCAAGCATGTCGAGATCAAGGCCGAGATAGATTCCATTTTTCTGCAGATCCGGGTTCTGCAGAAGGAAATCCAGGAAAAGAACCGACAGGCCGACAAGCTCATGTTCTCCAATCTTGCCGGCGAGCTCATCGCGCCGATCAAGGCCGAATTCGCCTGTACGGAGCTTGATGTCTATTTCAGGCACATGATCGACAACATGGTCGACAACATCGCAATTTTCTTCACACAGGAGCATCCGCCGCCCATTTCCGTGGGCGACCCCTTCGAGCAGTATTCGGTCAACGTGCTGGTTGACAACGGCGAGCAGCAGGGCCCTCCGGTGATCATCGAGGAGTATCCGACCTACCGCAACCTGTTCGGCAGCATCGAGCGCATCGTGGATCGCAGCGGGGTCTGGCGCACGGATTTTTCCCGCATCAAGGCCGGGTCCTTCGTGCGGGCCAACGGCGGATATCTGGTGCTGAACCTGCTCGACGCCATCATGGAGCCGGGTGTGTGGCAGTCTCTCAAGCGGGCGCTCAAGAGTCGCAAGATGGAGATTCAGACCTACGACCCCTTCTATCTGTTCACCACGTCGTCCATGAAGCCCGAACCCATAGAGATGGACATCAAGGTCATCGTCCTGGCCGACACCTATCTGTACCATCTGTTGCAGCATCATGACGACGATGTGCCCAAGATTTTCAAGGTCCGCGCGGATTTCGACTCCACCATGGACAAAACCGGCGAGTCCGTGCTCCGCTTCGCACGTTTCGTCCGCACCCAGTCCGAGGAACATGGCCTGCGGGCCTTTGACCGCTCGGCCGTGGCCGCGCTGGTGGAAGAGGCCGTGCGCATGGGCGGTCGGCAGGAAAAGATGGCCGCGACTTTCCCGAAGCTGACCGATCTGCTCATGGAGGCCGATTACTTCGCCGAACAGGAAGGCCGCGAGATGGTGCTTCGCGACGACGTGGTCCGAGCCATCGAGGCCCGCATTCACCGCTCGAGCCTTGTCGAGGAAAAGATTCAGGACATGATTGACCGCGGTTCGATCATGATCGATACCGACGGGGCCAAGGTCGGGCAGATCAACGGCCTGGCCGTATACGACATGGGTGACGTGATGTTCGGGAAGCCCAGCCGCATCACCGCCGCCACGTCCATGGGCAAGGCCGGGATCATCAACATAGAGCGGGAGGCCGATCTTTCGGGGAACACCCACAACAAGGGCGTGCTGATCCTTGGCGGTTACCTGCGCAAGATGTTCGCCCAGGACAAACCCCTGGCCGTGTGTGCGTCCATCGCCTTCGAGCAGAGTTATTCCGGGGTGGACGGCGACAGCGCCTCCTCCACGGAAATGTATGCCTTGCTCTCCAGTCTTTCAGGTGTGCCCATCAAGCAGGGCATCGCCGTCACCGGGTCCGTGAACCAGAATGGCGAGGTCCAGGCCATCGGTGGCGTGAATCACAAGATCGAAGGTTTTTTTGCCTGCTGCAAGGCCAAGGGGCTGACCGGGACTCAGGGCGTGATCATCCCGAAGGCCAATGTCCCGGATCTCATGCTCAAGGCTGAAGTGGTCGAGGCCGTGCGCGAGGGACGTTTCAACATCTGGTCTGTGGCCAGCATCGAGGAAGGCATTGGGCTTTTGACCGGCAAAAAGGCCGGTACGCGAAAAAAGGACGGTTCCTATCCCAATGGCAGCATTTACGCCCTGGCGGACAAGCGACTCAAAGAGCTGGCCGAGGGCCTGGCAAAATTTGGCAAACAGGAAGACAAACAGGAAAAGGCCTGATCAGAGGCCAACCTTGGAGGAAAATACCTTGGAAAACGAAATGTATGATCTGGTTATTGTCGGCGGTGGCCCGGCCGGGCTTTCAGCGGGAATCTACGCCATGCGCGCGGCGCTGCACACGGTTCTGATCGAAAAGGGCATGCCGGGCGGCCAGATCGCCCTGACCAAGGACGTGGAGAACTATCCGGGTATCGAAGAGGTCGGCGGTTTCGAACTGTGCGAAAAATTCCTGAATCACGCCAAGCGTTACGATCTGGAGATTCGTGAAAACGAGGTCGCACGGGTCGAGCCGGGGGTGGATTATCATGAGGTGGTCCTGAACGATGGGACCCGCCTGCACGCGCATTCGGTCATTCTTGCGCCTGGCGGATCCGCCCGCAAGCTGGGCGTTCCCGGCGAAATGGAACAGTACGGCAAGGGCGTGTCCTATTGCGCCACCTGCGACGGATTCTTCTTTCGCGGCAAGACCGTTGTCGTCGTCGGCGGTGGAGACACGGCCCTGGAAGACGCCCTCTACCTGTCCAAGATTTGCGCCAAGGTCTATCTGGTGCACCGCCGCGATGAATTTCGCGGCAGCCGCATCCTGCAGCAGCGGGTCTTTGCCGAGTCGCGCATCACGCTGGTGCTTGATTCCGTACTGGACGACATCGTCGCCGATGATCAGGGCGTGACCGATGTGACCGTCAGGAACGTGAAGACCGAGGAGACCCAAAAGATCACCACCGACGGCGTATTCATCTTTGTGGGCTTTTTGCCCAACAACGCTCTGGTCCCTGCGGGAGTGAAGATGAACGCCGCCGGTTACGTGGTTACCGACGAGAAATGCGAAACCAGTCTGCCCGGCATTTTCGCCGTGGGCGACCTGCGGCAGAAGTATGCCAACCAGATCGTCCTGGCCGCCGCCGATGGTTGCGTGGCCGCCCTGGCCGCCGCCCACTACGTGGAAGCTCGAAAAGCCCAGGCCGCCCGCAAATAGCGGCAGGAACACGGCACGCCTTAAGGCGCGGGGCTTCGTGCTTCGCGCCGTTTTTTTGGCTCCCTCTCAGCTTCGGCATTGTCTGGCCATGCGGGCGGGGGAGCGGTGCGACAGTATGCTT
This sequence comes from Deltaproteobacteria bacterium HGW-Deltaproteobacteria-18, assembly GCA_002841885.1. Classification (NCBI taxonomy): domain Bacteria; class Deltaproteobacteria; species Deltaproteobacteria bacterium HGW-Deltaproteobacteria-18. Next base: position 56,017 of record PHBE01000011.1, on the reverse strand, counting down.
TTCGTGGAGAGGGAATCAGGAACGACACTCAATTTACGCGGGTTCGAATTTGGCGTGATTGGGTCATAGACAAAAAAACCCCTTGAACTTTCAAGGGGTTTTGTCGCCGTATGGGCGTAAATTTTGTGGCTCCCCGGGACAGATTTGAACTGCCGACACGGTGGTTAACAGCCACCTGCTCTGCCAGCTGAGCTACCGGGGAACAAGAGCCAGAAAGCGCTTTTATGGAAAGGGAGGAAGACTGTCAACCTTGTAGTTTTCCTCTTCATTTTCAAACGCTTTCGTATCTAGAAGAGTTGACGGCGGAACAATTCCTCCCGTTCCTGAGGGTACAGCTTTCCGTAGGCTGGCAGGGCGAGGTGCGTTTTTCCGGGGGTGAGTTCCATGATGCGGATCAGCGCCGTGTCCACGGGCAGTCTGTCCAGCACCCGGACCGTGTATTCCGGTGCCGGTGTGAGGCCTGCCGCACGGATTCTTTCAAGATACTGTCCGTATTCCGGATCGGCCGAATCCGCGCTTAGCCCATAGGTGGCCTCACGGTAGGGGTAGCCTCCGATGACTGTCTTGGTTCCGCCCAGGAAGCGAAATATGTCAACCTGACTGGTCTTGATCACGCGGGACAGGACCAGGATCGAAGGATGCGTCTCGCCGTCTCGCACGAAGATGAGGGCTCTGACCATGTCTATCGGGGTCAGGCTGGTATCGTGGATTTTTCCGCGCACAGAGACCGTGACCTCATCAAGATACTTCCATTCCGGCTCAATGGGGATGGGTTCGTTCTGCCACAGGAAAACCGTATCGGCTCCGGGCTGGTACCGTTCGCTGAACGGAGTGTGCGAGCAGGCCAGGCCCAACGTCAGAAAGGCAGATATCGCTGCGAAAATGAGAATTCTTTGGATCGATGGATTTTTCATGGCTCCTCCAATCAAGAAAAAGAAACGGACCGAAAAGGTTTCCACTTCAAAAGTATACTCCAAGGCCCGGCGTGATCCATTCACATGATTCCTCCAGATTGGGCTCATAGAGGCCTGCTGTGGCAGAATCAGCGACGGGAGCCTGCGCACCGCTTTGTGCTGCCTGCCTGGCGGGATGGCGTTCCAGAAAGACCGTGAAACTCGCCGAGACGCTGACTTCCCGATGCGGAAACTCCGGGTTGGCCAGGGGCCTCACAAAAGCGGCCGCGTAAGTCGGACTGTCGACAAGGCTCAAGGTGAGCAGGTCTGCTTCGTCCGGGAGAGGCGGCTTCAAGCCGGATTCTTCTGCAGTCGCGGCCGTTGCAGGCGTGCGAATGAAGCCGCTTTCGGTTAGCAATTCCCCGTTTTCAAGCAGGCTCACGCCAAAGCGCCTTCGGCTCGCCGCAGCCTGAAAACGGTATTTGTAAACAAAAGAGCAGTAATTTACCGCCAGTTCGAGCTTGCGCTCGGCCGCATGCGCTACGAGGCCCAGAGCGCAAAGCTCCGATTCCAGCACCGTGACCTTGGGGCCATGAATGTAGGTATAATCACGTTCAAGCAGATGTCTTGCATTGTGCGGAGTGAGCCGCAACTGATGCAGATTCAGGTGCGAAACCCCGGCCAGCGACAGGTCGGGCAGCAAAGCCGCAAGGCGCCCGGCTTCCTCCGGCACGGCCGGAATTTCCACGGTGACCGTGCCCACGATGCCTGCCGCCTGACGCGCGAATTTCAAGTCATAGTCGGTGGCTCCGATGTCGAAACGGATCTCGTTCAGTCCGGCGGCCGCAAGCCTTGCGAGCTTCTCTTCCGTGACCAGCATGCCGTTGGTGTAGAGCCATATGTGCAGCGCCGGATCGCAGGTCCGGCGCAGTGCCTGCACGAAGGCGAGGCTCTTGTCGAAATCCAGGAAAGGTTCGCCGCCGCTGACGCTCGCCCCTCCGAATCCGAAAAAGCGGACATAGTCGGCGTAGTCCTGGGCATGGTGAAACGGCACACTCCCGGACATGGGCGGATCATCCATGTTTTGGGGCGTCGGACAGTAGAAGCAGCGGCCGTTGCAGCGCCCGCTGATGAAGAGGCAGGACCAGGCCTGCCGCGAACATTTCAGGCATCCCGGCGACAGGGGGCCGTGATGGATCTTGGTGCCAAGGCATGACACGCTGACCCCCGGCACCTGCAGGAGCTGAATTCTTTCCTGGGTCGCCGTGCTGGCGCGTTCTTCTGTGATCCAGTTGATGTAATTGAAGATGGGGCCGTATTCGCGGGCATTCATTTCAATAAAAAGGTCTCTCGTCCGTTCATCGTTCATGGAATCAATGTCTCCTGGTTAAGACGATGCGACCGTGGACGGGTCAGTCGACCCGCAGAATGGTGGCGTAACTGCCGAAAACGGCCCAGACGGAATCCCTCTCCTGCAGTTCAAGACGGCGCAGGCTGCCAGTGGTCGTGATGACGCACAGTTCGGTGTCCGGGCCGATGCGCAGCACGTATTCGGTGTTGATCCGGCTGCGCTTGATGCGGGTGATGACGCCAGGAATGCGATTTTCAGCCGTGCACAAGGGCTCTTTGTCGGTCTTGTAGAGGGTCACCCAGGGTGCCTTGACCTCCACCGTGGCCAGTCGCCCGGTCTTGAGGCCCAGGCGGCGCAGGCTGTCCAGGGTGATGACCGAAGAGATTTTCTGGCCGTCAAGGGTGGTGAGTTCCACCTCGGCCTGAATTTCGGCGGGACGGATGGCCGTGATTTTTCCGAAAAAGGAATTGCGCGCGCTGGTCTTGCGGTGGCTTTCACGGTGCAGGAAGGACGAGGTTATGGCCCGGATCTCGTCTTCGGAAAAGGACACGTAGGCGGAGGTCAGGTTGGGCGTGGAGTGCCCGAGATACATCTGTACGGCGGGCAGGGGCATGTTGGACTGCATCAGTTCCACGCCCCTGGATTTGCGGATCATCTCCGGGCTGCCAAGGTTTTTTGGAAAGCCGCAGGCCAGGGCCCGCTCATAGAACTTGCGTCGAACGAAGGCCGGGTCAACGCTCAGTGCCTGACCGGCCGCGTGGCGAAAGGCCTCGTCGGCAAAGAGGTCCCGAATTTCCAAGGCCAGAGCGTGCGCCAGAGGTACGGACCTGACCTGGTCCGGCATGGACTTGCCGAAGGTCACGATCAGGCCGTCATGGTCGATGTCCGCCTGAGGGTTCAGGTCGAGGACCTCGTGCAGTTTGGCTCCGGTGTGGCGGATGAGCAGGAAGATGAGCAGGATGCGTTTGCGGGATAAGGTCACGTCCGCGCGTTTGGAGTCTTTGGCCCAGATTCGGAACTCCCGCTCCAGTTGTTCAAGCTGGAGGGAATCAAGACAGGCCGAGCCCTCCTCGACGATTCTGCCATGATCGGCGCGACCGGAGGATACAGTATGTGGAGCGGGATTTTGCGAGGCTTTCATGATCTCCATCATGGACCGATGAGCGGCTTGAAGGCAAGTGTCGATTTTGGGGTAAAGGGGGCGTCTGGTCTGAGAGGCAGGGCGGGTTGCTCCGGTCAGGTCGCCTCGAAACTCCCTTGCGGGCCTCGTACGGCTGAATCGTTGCGTGTGGGGCATACGGGCGGAGCAACGCGAGGGGCAACGATTCCGCCAACGATGCCTGGCTCGGTCAGACAGTCGAGGCCAGCTGCCCGGACCAACCCTCCCCGCCACGGTACTGCGTCAGGCAATCTGTGCGGAACGTCTATGCGTCATCCCCGCGAAGGCGGGGATCCAGGCATTGGTTGGAAAAAGGCGTGGTTATTCGTCTGGTCTGAGAGGCAGGGCGGGTTGCTCCGGCCAGGTCGCCTCGAAACTCCCTTGCGGGCCTCGTACGGCTGAATCGTTGCGTGTGGGGCATACGGACGGAGCAACGCGAGGGGCAACGATTTCGCCAACGATGCCAGGCTCGGCCAGACAGTCGAGGCCCCCTGCCCGGATCAACCCTCCCCGCCACGGTACTGCGTCAGGCAATCTGTGCGGAACGTCTATGCGTCATTCCCGCGAAGGCGGGAATCCAGGCTTTAGCTTGGAACAGGCGCGGTTTATCGGCAGGTCGGAGCGGGGGGATGCGTTGTGGCACAAAAAAAGCCCTTCGAGTGAAGGGCCTTCAAAAAAATCTGGCTCCCCGGGACAGATTTGAACTGCCGACACGGTGGTTAACAGCCACCTGCTCTGCCAGCTGAGCTACCGGGGAATGCGCGTGAGGAGCCTCTTTAGGCAAAGAGGGCTGCTCTGTCAACTGGTTTGAGCCAAGGCGCGAATTTTTGTCTGGTTCGCTTCCTCGATCTTGCCTTGCTGCTCCAGGGCTGTGATCAGCACTTCCCAGAAGGCCGGGGCGTCGGATTTCAGATGCACGCTCTGTCGGGCCAGGGACTCGGCGATTTCCGGATCGTCGCCGCGTTCCAGATAGATCGTGGCCAGAAGATGGAAGGAGTGGGCGTCCTGTGGGTTGGCGGTAATGGCCTGGTGCAGGTATTCGCGGGCCGTGTCGCGGTCGTCGCGGCGAAAGGCCAGTCTGGCCAGGTAACGGTAGGCCAGGTTGTGCGTCGAGGCGAGATTATCTCCGTCGGACATGGCCCGGACCTGTTCATAGAGGTTCCAGGCCCGTTCGAAATCCCCTTCCTCCTCGGCCATGAGCCCCAATCGGATCATGGCGTAGACATGGTCGGGCTGTATGGCCAGCACCTGCTCGAAGGCCTGCCGGGCGGCGCCTGGATCCCCATCCTTGAGGCAGGCGCAGCCGTAATTGTAGAGGGGCATGATGTGGTCTGGATGGAGTGCGATGAGGTCCTGGAAAATGGTCCTGGCCGTGGCGTATTTGTTCAGTCTTGCATAGCAGACTCCAAGGGAGTTGCGGGCCAGCAGGTTGCCTTCGTCGACACTCAGGGCTTTCTTGTATTCGGCGATGGCGTCGTAGGTTTCGCCCTGGGCGAAAAGGCGGTCGGCGCTGATGTTCAGCGACACGGAGTCGAAGCAGGCGATTCTCTCATCCTGCAGGAATTCGGCGTGATCCAGGGCCTTGCGCGCATTTTCCAGGATGTCGGAGCGCGTATAGTCCAGAAACGGGTAGGCCGCGATGCCGACGGATTTTTCCAGCCCCGCGAAGCGTTCGTCCTCAAGCAGTTCGCGCACGATGCGCAGGCATTCTTCCTGATCCAGACCCGGCACGTGGTAGATGATGCAATTCACGCTGAACCGTCCGCCCAGGGCTTCCGGCCCGAACAGGCTCTCGACCCGACCGGCGAGGGTCTGGAAGAATTGCTCTTCCTTCATCTTGTCCATGGGCGTGCGTTCGGCATGGGGCGTTTCCAGACGCATGAGCACCATGCAGAAACTCTTTGTCTGGCCGCGCACGGCTTGCCAAGCCTGCAGAAAATCCCGGTAGGGATAGAGGCCAGTGAGGGGGTCTTTTTGCGGGGTGCGGTCGCCGGGTTGGACTTCGCGCTGCTCCATGCGTCCGGCGTGGTCGTCGAGCAGGGTCAGCTTGTCGCCCTTCTCCACGGTCCAGTTCGGATCGCTCTGCACCAGCACCTCGGCGATGGACATTTCGTCCTGAACCTCGATCAGCGAAACCTCGGCCTTGTACATGGGAGGGTAGTGCCCGAAAATCGTGTCGCCCTGCGTCCCGACAATGGTCTCGCTGCCGTTGAACTTGCGGGACCAGATCAGGAAGCGCTGCCCTTCGTGGGCATCCATGCTCCGGCCGAGGTTTATGACCAGGCGGTTCATGGGCATCAGATCAAGGACCACGCCGCCTTGGGTGAGGATCTGCCGGAAGGAATAGATCTGGGAGCGGCCGCCGGCCTTGGCGGTGCTCAGGGCTTTTTCGGCCTTCTCCAGAATCAGCCAGGCCTGCTCCTCGGGAGCCTTTTGGAACTGCGCGCCCTGCAGATCCTGCGGGTAGTTGACGTATCCGATACTGGCCGAAACGGCGACATCCTCACGCAGGGGCGTGAAGCGCGCCGTGACCCGGGCCAGTTCGGCACCGAGGCTCAACGCCAGTTCACTCATTTTGGCGCGGGAGGCCTGCGGCCAGAGAACGCCGAAGGAGTCCCCGTCCAGACGGCAGACCAGGGTCTGCTTGGGGCAGGCGGCGCGCAGACGCTCCGCTGCCAGAACCAGGATTCTGTCCCCGAAATTGTGTCCGAAATTGTCGTTGATCTGGCGGAAGCGGTCGAGGTCCAGGACGATGAGGCCGAAACAGGCGCTGTGACCCTGCAGGGAATCGTCGGCCATGGCCTCGGGACCGGGCATGATGGAGCCGACGATGCCGGAAATCTCCCGGATCAGGGCCTGGTGCATGCAGTGGCGGTTGAAGAGGCCGGTCAGGGGATCGGTGATGGTCGATTTGCGAATTTTGATCTGCTCCAGGCACAAAGATGCCATGTGCGGCAGAAAAGGCAGGGCCCGGGCCGTTTCCTCCGGGTTCACCCCCCTGGCTTCAAAGATCGCGAGCAGCCTGTCCGAATGCGTCAGGGGCAGAGAGAGGCGATCGTTCTCCAGGGCCGCGCGCCCAAATGGGTGCAGCGGGTCCGCTTCCATGTCTTCGGGGGTTTTGGCCGGAAACACGAGGCTGTAGGATGAAAAGGGAACGATGGCCCTCAGGGCGGTCTTGAGCAGAGGCTCATATTCGATGATGTCTTGTCTTCGCAGAGTACCGGTCTCGATGGAAGTGGCCGTGTTCATAATTGACCCCGGGTGTTTTTGAAGCCATTGCCTCATGGCGGAATCCTTGTCCAGAAAGCAGAATTGTGTTTTGGGCCGAAGCTGGCTACATCTTGCGCTTAAAAGTTTCCTTAGGGAGGAATTGATGCTCAAAGTTACCGTCATGCCGCTTGGACCGCTGGATACCAACTGCTACGTCGTGCACTCGGACCGTGAGGCCGTGGTCATCGACCCGGGCGGAGAGGCGCAGGAGATCCTGTCTTTTCTTGCTTCCGAAAAGGTGAGTCTGGCCGCGATCCTGAACACGCACCTGCATTTCGATCATATTCAGGGCAACGCGGACCTGGTCACGGCCTCAGGACTTCCGGTCATGGCCAGCGCCAAGGATGGATTTCTCCTTGAAACCGAACTTGGAGGCGGTGGAATGATGGGCTTCCCGCGCACGCCGTCCTTTTCGTTCACACCACTGGAGGAGGGCGAATTGCCTCTGCTCGGCACGACATGCCGGGTGCTGGCCACCCCCGGCCACAGCCCGGGCAGTCTGTCCTTTTATTTCGCGGAACTGGGGGCTGTTTTCGTCGGCGATCTGCTTTTCTACCGATCAGTCGGGCGCACCGATTTTCCCGGAAGCTCGGAGCGGGAGCTGCTCCGCTCAGTGCGTGCCAGCATTTTCACCCTGCCCGAAGAGACTGTGGTGTATCCCGGTCATGGACCCGAAACCACGGTCGGCCAGGAAAAGCTCAACAATCCGTTTTTTACCGAATTCACCCGTTAGGAGTGGCCATGATCCCCGAAGGCGAACATGATTTCCGGGACAAGTGCTGACACGTGGGAGTGGATGCCAGTTGGCAGCTGCGTTTCAGCCGTACGGACAAACAGGTGTTTTGGGTCAAGCCGGCCGTGGTGCCCCAGCTTGAGAACGCCCTCTATGTGGAAACCGACTGGATTTTGAGCCTGAGCGAAGTCGGCGAGTTCGTGCGGGCGGAATTCGTTCGCAAGCCACGTTCATGAACGAACCCCTGATCATGTCCATGAGCCCCCGGGCGGGCGGAAACAGCGATCATGCCGCCGCTCTTTTCGCGCGTAGCCTCGCCAGGCCTTCCCGTCCCGTTTTTTTGCGCGATCACCGGATGGAGCCCTGCACTGGATGCGGGTTCTGCTCCGAAGACGGCCTGTGCAGGATTGGCGCGGACGGGGCGGAAGAGCTTTTTTCGCGGCTTGACCATGCCTCCGGACTGGTCCTGACCGCACCTGTCTATTTCTATCATCTGCCAAGTCAGGCCAAGGCCTGGATCGACCGTTCCCAGTCCAGATACATGGCCAGGCAAAACGGTCTGCGGACGCCGGGGGCCGAACGCCGGGCCTACATCGTGTTGGTGGCGGGGCGGACGCGTGGTGAAAACCTTTTCACGGGCATCATGCCGACTTTGCGTTATTTCCTGCGGATTTTTGATTTTCGCATCGAACAGGCACTTTTTCTGCGCGGTCTGGACGGCGCAGATGATTTTTCGCGGGATAGTGCGGCCGTGGACGCCGTGCGTGACTTGGCCGGGAGCAGCGGATGGTAGGGGCGAGGCTTGCGCGCGGGCTTGCCGCCGTGTTGCATGTGGCCGGTCGACGCTGTCAATTTTGTGCGGCTGTGCTCGAACACGCGACCGACTTTCCTCTTTGCCCGGATTGCCGGGAGCTCCTTGCCCCTCGCGTCGGTGGCTATTGCCCCGACTGCGGAACCTGCTACCAAGACTCCGCAACCCCTGCATATTCCTGTCTGAGCTGCCGCCTGGGCAAGCCCCCATGGTCGGGCGTGGCTTTTCATGGGCCCTACTCCGGGGCGCTGCGCGATCTCATTCACCAGCACAAGTTCAACCATGACCACGGCCTGGGGCTGCTGCTGGGCGACCTCGTCCGTCAGGCCTGGGGCAGGCACTGTCTGCCCTGCCCCGATTGTATCGTTCCCGTGCCAATGCTGCCCGCAAGAGTGCTCGATCGCGGCTTCAATCAGAGCGTGGAACTGGCGCGCATGCTTGGCAAGGTCATCGGCCTTGCCCCTCTTCTTTCTGGTTTGCGCAAGACCCGGGATACCAGGGCCCAGTCAAGTCTGGGCCGGGCCGAGCGGCATCGCAACGTCGCGGGCGCTTTCGAGGCGGCCACCAATTTGTCCGGACAGCATGTTCTGCTGGTCGATGACGTCATGACCACTGGCGCGACCCTGACGGCCTGCGCAAAGGCCTGTCTTGCCGCCAAAGCGCGGCGCGTGGACATTTTTTTTCTGGGCAGGGCGGTATGAAGAATCTTTCTTTCAGAAATCTGGGGCATGCCAACCAGCGGCGGGTATTGGGGCTGCTGGTGCTCATGCTGCTGGGTGTTGCCGCATTGGGGGTAAAGGAAGCCTACCGCTACCGGGTCATCCGGGAACATCAGCTGCTGATGAAGGCCGAGCAGGCTCAGCTGGACCTGGTCCAGACCTTTCGCGTTGAAATGAGCTCGGCCCGTCTGGGTTTTGACCGCCTGCCTGCCGTCTCGAACCTGTCCGGGCTCTTTGCGCTTGAATCCGGGATCGACAGGGCGCTCATGCGTTCGCGGGGAGCTCTGGTCGTGATGCATCAGGGTGGCGTGCTTGGCGCGGACGATTCTGACGGGCAGGCTGCGGACCAGGAAATACGTCTGGCCCGGCCCATGCCTCCAGAGCTCCTGAAAGAGGCCTCGAAGCTCGTTCCCGTGGTGCAGGAGATTTCGGATCTAGGGCACTTCATGGTGCGCAATCTGCTGCATGCCCTGGATGGATCGAAAGCAGAGGGGCCGGATTCCGATATGGCGGCCGTCCATGCACAGGCCGAGGTCTTGTTCGGACAGGCGGCGATAACGGCCGACATTCTTCAGCGTGACATCAGGGCCCGGATCGCCCGAGCCATCGAGGCTCATCAGACCAACGCCAACCGGCTCCTGGCCATGACCTGCGGGTTGGTCATTATTTTGGTGGCGGGCATGGTCACGCTGTGCGTGCGCATCATGCTTTCATTTGCGGAAATGCTCCAGTTGCGGGAAAAAGACGGCGCGGCCGTGGTGGAGGCCAACGCGGGCATGGAAAGGATTCTGGAGGCGTTGCCGGTAGGCATCGCCATTCTGGGCCAGGACAGGATCATTCGCCGGGTCAACCTTGCCGCGACCAACCTCCTTGATATCGAACCCGGCTGGTTTTTCGAACGCCGCGTCCCGTGGGACATGTTCTATGAACGCGCGCACGACGATGGTCCCGAACGACAGCCCCGGGTCGAGTTCGAGCACGAGGTGCGCATGCGCGCCCTGGAAGGGCGAACGCTCGACGTGATCAAGAGTTCCATTCCGGTCATCCTGCAGGGCGAAACCCTGATTCTTGAAGTGTTCATGGACGTGACTCAGCGCAAGCAGGCCGAGCGCGAACTTCTGCAGGAAAAATCGCGGCTCGAGTCGCTGCTTTTCGGGATTGATGAAGGCGTTGCCCTGACTGACGAGCGCGGCGGCGTGCTTGAGGTCAACGAGAGTCTGTGCCGTATCCTGGGTATCGAAGCCGCCGGGCTTTTGGGGCTGAAAGTTTGGGACCTCTTTCCAGACGGGATCCTCGGGGCGCAAATGGCGCAGGGATTGCGCGCCTTGCAGGAAAATCCGCGGACCCGGCTGCGGGAAATCCAGCTGGAGTCGTTCCGGGACATGGCCCTCGTGGTGCGCATGCAGCCTGTCCTTGGCGCGGAGGTTTTCGGCGGCATGATCGTCAGCGTCATCGAGGTCACAGAAATTGTCGATGCCCGGCGCAGAGCGGAAGCCGCATCCCAGGCGAAAAGCATGTTTCTGGCCAACATGAGTCACGAAATCCGTACGCCCATGAACTCCATTCTCGGCCACGGGGAATTGCTGGCCAGGACCCGACTTGATCCTGAACAGGCGGACTGCGTGCAGGGAATTCGGGTCTGCGCCGAGAGTCTTCTGGTCATTATCAACGACATTCTCGATTTTTCCAAGATAGAGGCCGGCATGCTGCGCATCGTGCCCGAGGATGTCGATTTGGGCGAACTGCTTGCGCGCGTGCAGACCATGTTCAGCGATCAGGCGCAGAAAAAGGGGCTTGACCTGAGTCTGGTCACTTCCGGGTTGCCACAGGTGGTGAGTACGGATTCCGGGCGGCTGACGCAGATTCTGGTCAACCTGGTCGGCAACGCCATAAAATTCACGGAACACGGCGGCGTGGAGCTTCTCGTACGCGGGGAGAGGGGCGCGGCAGGCAAGACCGCGCTTTGTTTTTCCGTGCGCGACACCGGGATTGGCATTTCTCCGGACCGGCAGCAGGGGATCTTCATTTCCTTCGAGCAAGCGGATGGCTCCCTGACCCGCGAGTACGGGGGCACAGGACTGGGCCTGACCATCGCCAACAGCCTGGTGCGCCTTTTGGGCGGCAGCGGCATCACCGTGCAAAGCACGGTCGGTCAGGGCAGCACGTTCTCCTTCTCTCTGGACATGAGTGTGGCCGCAACCGCCCCAGCGCGGCCGCTTCCAGCCGTTGTCGCCGACGAGCGTTCTTTTGGACGCCTCCGGGTTTTGGCGGCCGAGGATAATCCGTTCAACCGAAGTTTGCTGATGAAGATGCTGCGCAGCCTGAACGTGAAGGACGTGCATCTGGTCGAGAACGGGCGGGATGCGGTCGAGGTTTTGTCGGCCGGACAGATTTTCGACATAGTGCTCATGGATATCCAGATGCCAGTCATGGACGGGCTCGAGGCCACCAGGAAAATCAGGGCCATGGGGCTGAGCGTGCCGATCATCGCCCTGACCGCCCACGCCCTGGAATCGGACCAGCGCAAGAGCCTGGAAGCGGGCATGAACGACCATCTGTCCAAACCCTACAGCCTGCAAGATCTGGTCGAGACACTCGGAACCTGGTGTTCTTGAAGTTTTTGTTGACGCTCCTCGGGTTTCGTTTTATTTGCATCCTCCCTCTCGACAGCTGTCCTGCTCCGGACGGCTTTATAGCGTTATGAAAGTCTTGACGGGGCGCTTCGGAAGAGGTAGCCACGTCGTTCAATATTTTGGAGGACGCAAGATGTTTGCAATCGTGGAAACGGGCGGAAAGCAGTTTCGTGTGGAAGAAGGCCGCAGTCTGAAGGTAGCCAAGCTTGACGTGCAGGCCGGTTCAGAGCTCACTCTGGACAAGATCCTGCTTGTCGGAACAGGCGCCGACGTCAAGATCGGCCAGCCATTCGTCGACGGCGCAGCCGTACAGTGCGAAGTGGTTGAGCATGGTCGTGACAAGAAGATCATCATTTTCAAAAAGAAACGCCGCAAGGATTATCGTAGAACCCAGGGTCACCGTCAGGATTATACAACCCTGAAAGTGAAATCCATTCAGGCCTAGTGTCGGGAGGAAATAATGGCTCATAAAAAAGCAGGTGGTAGTTCACGCAACGGTCGCGACAGTGCCGGTCAGCGACTTGGCGTGAAAAAGTTCGGTGGCCAGACGGTTTTGGCGGGCAACATTCTTGTGCGTCAGCATGGCACCAAGGTTCATCCCGGCGTTAACGTTGGCGTGGGCAAGGATTTCACTCTTTTCGCACTGATCGACGGAGTCGTGAAGTTTGAAAAGTATACCCGCAAGAACAAGGTCAAGACCAGGGTCAATATCGTTCCTGCTGTCTAGGTCTTGTCCAGCACAAGCCTTTTTCAAGCCGCTTCAAGAGAGTGCTCTTGGGCGGCTTTTTTTGCTGTCCGGCGGTCATGCGCCCCGGGCTTGGAGAGAACATGAGATTTGTAGATGAGGCCAAGATCATCATCCGTTCCGGAAGCGGTGGTCAGGGCAGTGTTTCGTTCCGTCGGGAAAAATACGTGCCCAGGGGCGGGCCCGACGGAGGGGACGGGGGTAAGGGCGGTGACATCATCATGCGCGCCAACAACAACCTGTTGACCCTTTACGATTATCGTCACGCATCCATACAGGAAGCCGAGAGCGGCAAGCCAGGTGGCGGGCGGCTGTGTTACGGCCGCGCCGGCGAAGACAGGGTCGTCGAGGTGCCCGTGGGCACCCAGGTTTTCGAGGAAGTGGACGGTCAGGAGCGGCTCATCGCCGACTTCACGAAAGACGGCCAGGAGATCGTCGTGGCCGAAGGCGGGCGCGGAGGCAAGGGCAATGCCCATTTCAAGTCCTCCGTCATGCAGGTGCCCCGTTTCGCGCAGCCCGGAGAGCCGGGGGTGGAAAAATACATCCGCCTCGAGCTCAAGGTCTTTGCCGATGTAGGACTCCTGGGGCTCCCCAACGCGGGCAAGTCGACCCTCATTTCGCGTATTTCCGCGGCCCGTCCTAAAATCGCGGCCTATCCGTTTACCACGCTGTCACCCAACCTGGGCGTGGTCATCGATGAACACGAACGCAAGCTGGTCGTGGCTGACATTCCCGGCCTCATCGAAGGCGCACACACGGGGCAGGGTCTGGGTCACACCTTTCTGCGCCACGTGGAGCGGTCCCGCTTTCTGGTTCATATCCTGAGCATCGAGGATGTGAATGTGGATGACCCATTGTCCGGGTTCCACATACTTGATGACGAGCTGCGCATGTTCGATCCGGCGCTTGGCGAGAAGCCTCAGCTTCGTGTCATCAACAAGATCGATCTGGTTGATGAAGAGCGCTTGGCCGAGGTGCGGGCCGCCTTTGACCAGCTTGGACTCAAGGTGTACTTCATGTCGGCGTTGGATGAAACCGGAGTGGACGTGGTGCTGGATGCCATGTGGGACCTGCATCTGCAGACCGTCAAGGATGAAACCGAACATGGAACTATCGACTGATTGGCGCGAGCAGCGTCGCCGGATTCTGGAGAAGGCCAAAAGGGTCATCATCAAGATTGGCAGCGCAGTGTTGACCACGGAAAAGGGCCTCGACCCGCGCGTGGTCAACCGCCTGGCCGACCAGATCGCGGGGCTGCATGACCGGGGCCTTGAGATCGTGCTCGTGACCTCAGGGGCCGTGGCTGCCGGTCGCTGCGTTCTCGGCGCGGACAAGGCCGCCGGTTGCATGGTGCACAAGCAGGCCGCCTCGGCCGTGGGCCAGAGCCGCCTCATGCACAGCTATGACGAGGCTTTTGCGCACTACGAGAAGATCACGGCGCAGGTCCTTTTGACCAAGGACGACCTTCGCAGTCGCGAGCGATTCCTGAACGCCCGCAACACCATGTACCGTTTGCTGGACTGGAAGGTCATCCCCATCGTCAACGAGAATGACACGGTGGCCGTTCAGGAACTCAAATTCGGCGACAACGACGCCCTGTCGTCCATGGTCGCCAACCTGGTCGGGGCAGATGTGATCATCAACCTGACCTCCGCTGACGGCGTGTTCGACGACAATCCGTTGGAAAATCCCGACGCCCGCTTTGTGCCCTGCATCGAAAACATTTCCGATCTCAATCTGCAGTCCATGTGCCGGGGCAAGACCGGAGCCGGAACCGGCGGCATGCTCAGCAAGCTCATGGCCGCGCGTCGCGCAGCGAGCATCGGTGTCCCGACGCTTATCGTCTCGGGTCGTCAGAAGCACGTGCTGGAGCGCGTGTTCGATCTCGAAGATCTGGGCTCCTGGATCGCACCGACCCAGAAGATGCTCTCGGGCCGCAAGTTCTGGCTGGCCTACCACCTGGACCCGGTCGGAACCGTCGTGGTCGATGACGGTGCTGCTCGCGCCCTGACAAGCAAGGGCAAGAGCCTGTTGGCCGCCGGAGTCGTCGGGGTGGACGGAAATTTCGGCATGGGAGCCCTGGTCCGGATCGGCCGTCTCGACGGCGGAACCGTGGGCGTTGGACTGATCAACTTCAAGGCTGCCGAACTGCGCAAGATTCAGGGCCTGAGCAGCCCCGAGATCGAGAAAATCCTGGGGCCCTGCCCGCATCAAGAGGTTGTGCATCGCGACAACATGGTGCTGGACAGCACCCTTTAAGGTGTCAACATAATCCAAATGCAGTTCTTTTTGTGAAGCCAAGTCTCAAATATGCGCACCTTCCCGGTGTCATTCCCGCGTAGGCGGGAATCCATGCCGTCCATGTGATGGGATATGCACAGCAGAGCGCTCATTTTTGCGAAGGTGTGTCCAGCATGGGTAGACGCGTATGTCGGCAGTGATACGAACCCCTTTCTTTTCGGGCAGTTAAAATCATGAATCCCCCTTTTTTAAAGGGGTGACGGCTTTTTGCATTGCCACCGGTCATGAATTTTTCAAGCACAAGCTCCGTCAGTCTCCGTACAGATGAAACACGAACAGTCGTCCGCTGCGCAGGGTCACGGTGGCTTGGGCCTCGACAAATACGTTGCTCATGCCCCAGCTGGTGCCGAATGTCAGGGTCGCTTCGTTGAGCGGATATTCAAGCCCCGTCAGGCTCACACCGCTGACCTGAGGGGTGGCGGGGAGCAGGGACAGGGTGTCTCCGATGGTTCCTGTGATGGTCAGGGCTTGGTCCGTCAGGTGGATGCATTGGCTCTGATCCACGACGCAGGCCGGAACCCCGCTCGGCAGGCAACGGGCTAGCAGGAAGAGGTTGCCCAGAGTGTGGTCCAGCCTGCCTCCGGTCGCGCCCAGAAGGGAAATGCGCGAAGCGCCCCGTTCCAAGGCCAGTTCCAGAGCCAATTCCAGGTCCGTGGCGTTTTTCTTGGGGGGATGGAGGTGCATTTCGACCTCTTCGCTCTTGTAGTGCGCGAGCAACTGCTGGGGGATGGAGTCCATGTCGCCTACTGCCAAATGTGGCAGCATTCCCATGGATTCAAGGTGTCTGCTGCCTCCATCGACGCCGATGAGGCGTTCGGCGGAAGAGACCATGGCCCGGACTTTGGGCGAAAGTTCAAGGGGGCCGTTGGCCAGAAGAACCCAATGCATCATGTCTCCATGGTCTAAATTTGTGGGGTGATTCTTGCTGTTTCGGGAACATCCCAGTACATCTTTTTAAATAACCACCTGTCCTGGACAACGCAAGGATTTGCCATGCCTCACCATATGCCGAACGTGCTCGTTGTTGACGACAGTCAGATGTTTTTGCAGGTCTTGGTCCAAAATTTGGCAGAAGCCGTCGCGGGCCGCATCATTTCAGCCAGCACCATGGAAGAGACCCGCGCCTTGCTCGCCGAGCATGAGTTCGCGGTAGCCATGCTCGATCTCAATCTGCCCGATGCGCCCCAGGGCGAGGTGGTCGACCTCGTGCTTGAAAAGGGAATTCCGGTCATTGTCTTTGCCGGGGATTGCACGGACCAGACGCGTGAGCGTCTGTGGTCCAAAAATATCGTCGATTACGTGGTCAAGGAAGGCGGCGAGAGTTTGCGCTATGCCGTGCGCCAGGCGCGGCGCGTGATTCTGAATCGCGAGGTCAAGGTGCTGGTGGTCGAGGATTCGGAGATGGTCCGGACCATGGTCGCGGATCTCCTGCGTGTTCACCGGTTTCAGGTTTTCGTGGCGTGCAATGGCCGCGAGGGGCTGCAGGTATTGAATGCCAATCCGGAGATCCGGCTCATCATCACGGATTACGAAATGCCGGAAATGGACGGAATACGTTTCGTTCGTGCCGTGCGTGCACGTCATCCCAAGGAGGAGATGGCAATTATCGGCATTTCCAGCCATGAGCTGGAATTTTTGTCGGCGCGCTTCCTCAAAAGCGGAGCCAACGATTTTCTGACCAAGCCCTTTTCGAGCGAAGAGTTTTACTGCCGAGTATCACAGAACATGGATCTGCTGGAGTACATTCAGACCATCAAGGACTACTCCGAGAAGGATTTTCTGACGGGCCTGTTCAACCGCCGCTACCTGTTTGCGCAGGGGCCGTCCCGCATTCGCAAGAAACGCAAACGGGGCGATGCGGTTTGTCTGGCCATGATCGATATCGATCATTTCAAGAAAATCAACGATCAGTACGGCCATGAGACGGGTGATGTCGTACTCAAAAATCTCGGTGAACAATTGCGGCGGTATTTTGCTCACCGCGGCATTGTCGCCCGCCTTGGCGGGGAAGAGTTCTGCCTTCTCCTTGATGACGATGTTTCCAGCGCGGCAGCATTGCTGGATGAGTTTCGCCGGGAGGTCGCGGCCACGGATTTTGCCAGTGGCGGGGTTCGCTGTTCCTTTTCTCTCAGTATCGGCCTTTGCGTGTCCACGCATCTGGATCTCGAGGCCATGCTCAAGAACGCGGATGAGGCACTGTACTTGGCGAAGAACAACGGCCGGAATCGGCTTGAAATCTGGAATGACTGAGCAGGTTGCTGAATAATGGCGATCTGCTTCGTCACTGCAGTAAATCCAGATCCTTGCGTATGTAAAATACGCGTTGGGCCTGGATTTTTTTTGTTTCTCGCAGCGCACCGTTTTTTGAACAGATCGGGGATTTGCAATTTTTCAACAGCCAGCTAGGCACGACCAGAGGTTTAGATGTTTGAAGCAAGCCAGTATGCAGCCCGTCGACGGGCGCTGATGCGGTCGGTCAAGACCGGCTGCATCGTTTTGCCGGGCAACGATCTTGTGGGCATGAACTATCACGCCAACACGTTTCCTTTTCGTCAGGATGGCTCCTTCCTTTATTTCGCAGGATTGAACGAACCCGCGCATTGCCTGTGGCTCGACTGTGAGAGCGGGCAGGAAATGCTTTATGGCCCAAGCCTGGGGCTGGACCATACCATCTGGAGCGGTGCGGCGCAGTCGCTTCAGGAACTGGCTGCCAGCGCGGGGATTGCGGGCGTTGGTACCATGCCGGAGTTGGCGGCCGCCTGTCATGAAGCGCAAAAGCAGGGCCGGGAAGTACACTACCTGCCGCCCTATCAGGGAGACGGAGTGTTGCGCCTGTGCCGATTGTTGGGTGCAGTGCCGGAAAATGTCGAGGCTGGGGCTTCGCAAGCGCTTATCCACGCCGTGGTGGCGCTTCGCAGCGTCAAGAGTGGTGAGGAGGTGGACGAAATCCGCCGCGCCATCGCCCTTTCCGCAGAGATGTACGCCGAGCTTATGGCTGCCTGTGCGCCTGGCGCGGCGGAGATTGAGCTTTATGGCCGCCTGCAGGGGTTGATTCTTGCGCGTGGCAGCAGGGAAGCTTTCCCCATGATTCTGTCCCGGCGCGGGGAGGTGCTGCACAATCACACCCGCGACCAGATCCTGTGCGACGGCGATCTGCTGTTGGTCGATTCCGGCGTGTGCTCCCCACTTGGCTACGTATCGGACATTACCCGCACATTACCCGTGGGCGGAGAATTTTCGGCGCGGCAGAAGGAGATTTATGAAATCGTGCTCGATGCATTAGCCGCAGGGACTGCGTGCATGGCTCCGGGTGTGCCTTTTGTGGACTGTCACTTCTCCGCCGCCAAGGCTGTGGCGAGCGGACTCACGAGTCTTGGGCTCATGCGTGGCGATCCGCTTGATGCCGTGGCCCAGGGCGCGCACGCGCTCTTTTTTCCGCATGGGCTTGGGCACATGCTTGGGCTTGACGTTCATGACATGGAGGCCCTGGGTGAGGATTCCGTGGGCTATGACCATGAGTTCAAGCGCGCCGCCCAGTTCGGTCTTTCAGGCTTGCGCATGGCCCGCAGACTCCGGCCCGGCTTTGTCATGACCGTGGAACCAGGCATCTATTTCATTCCTGCCCTTATCCGGCAGTGGCGGGAAGAGCGGCGGCTTGAAGAGTTCATCAATTACGGAGCGCTGGATGCCTATCTGGATTTTGGCGGCATTCGCATAGAGGATGACGTGCTCGTAACCGAAGATGGCAGAGATGTCTTGAGTAAGGACATTCCCAAAAGAGTGGACGATATTTGCAAGCGAATGGGGGAGGCGTCGTGAGAAAGATCAGTCTGCACGGTGGTCACAGCGGACAATACTGCGATCACGCCCGCGATGCACTGTCGGATATCGTGGCGGCCTACCATGAAGCCGGATTTGAATGCATCGGCCTGACCGAGCACATGCCACCTTTTGGCGACTCCGGGCTGTATCCCGATGAAATCGAATTGGGCCGGACAACGGGCTGGATGGAGGCACGATTTGCCCTTTACGTGGCCGAGGCCAGGGGCCTTGTCCGCGAGTACAAGGATCGGATGCGCATTCTGGTGGGTATGGAGAGTGAGTGGTACCCAGGTTGCGCAGAGTGGGTGAAGGAACTGCGCCAGTACCATGCGCTTGATTACGTGGTGGGCTCAATCCATCACGTTCAGGGTGTTTGTTTTGATTTCTCCCGGGAGTCCTACGGCAAGGTTGCCGCGCTGTGTGGCGGAGTCAGCCGGATGTATGCGGCCTATTTTGACGAGCAATTTGAAATGTTGCGGGGGATCAAGCCGGAGGTTGTGGGGCACTTCGATCTCATACGGCTCCACGACCCGGACTATTTGCGAACCATTGCGGAGCCGGAGGTCTGGACACGGATCATGCGCAATCTGGAATGGATTCGAGCCTCCGGCGACATTCTTGATATCAATGCGCGGGCCTTGCTGAAGGGTCAGTCCGAACCATACGTTTGCGCCCTGATAATGGACGCTGCGGCGAAGCTTGGGATTGGCGTTGCCTACGGCGATGACGCACATGGGATGGCGGATGTGGGCTATGGTTTTGAGCAGGTAGAGGAATTGCTTTCGGAGCGAAAGATGAGAAGGCTGGAAATGTCGGGAGCTCGGATCCTAAGGAGCCTCTGCGGGTGAGGCTTTCCAGGCACGCCAGAGCAACCTGCTGGAGTAGGCCAGGCCGCTGCCGACCATGACGTAGAGCCCGGTCTTTATGCCCGCTTCAATCGGAAGCACGCTCAGGATGCGTCCGAATATGATCATTACCGCGATGAGCAGCCAGTTACGCACGGAAAAAAGCCCGCCCAGACAGGCCCGAGATGGCTTGGCTCCAATGTGAAGAATGATCTTGCCTGCGATCCTGTCCAGAATGAATCTGCCCTTCGCCAATCCGAGCATCAATCCGGTCAAGATCACGGGTGCGACGATGGCCAAGGATTCTTCCCAAGAAAGATAAACCCCTTTGATCGCGAGAAAAAAACCAACCGTGGACCAGACTATGGCCGCAGTCAGGAGGCGAGTGCGTGGGTAGGCGCGGGGGGTGAAACGATCCAGGAAGCGAGGCGGCATGGATGGGTTGATAAGGAGGGGGCGATTTAAAGTCAAATGGTTGCGTCTAGTCGGCAAAAAGAGAGGCCGGCATCGTGACGATACCGGCCTCTCTTTTTGCAGGATTGCTGTGAGTTAATCCACTTCCAGAGTATGCCAGCCACCGCGACCGGATTTGACGCTGGGTATTGGCAGGTTGGGTTGGTGAATTTCGATGATACTTCCGGTGCTTGTCTGCACAAATGCGCGGACGCCCTCTTCGCTGCCGAGGTGCAAGCTGGGGGAAACGCCCATGCCTTGTCCCAAGTCGACGATGAACGGCACAAATTCGCCGGTACTGTCTCCAAAGACATTTTCCTTCCAGGCTGTTCCGGTCAGGTAATACAAAGCGTACAGTTTACTGGACCCCTCTGCGGTGCAGTAGTCGTTTGAAGGCGTAAAAGTAGTGAAGTTTGTGAGGCCGCCGAAAAGAGTAGGCTGGCCGACAACACGTTCTCCAAGGTTGGGCATGGCGCGCTTCCAGCCGTCCAGGCTATTGGTGACCCTGATGTGTTCGGCCAATTCTTCAACAGTGGTTACTCCGGTAGGAATACATCCGGTGCCGCCATCCGAGCAGGCAAGAGTGCCTAGCCCGTCATTTTTAACCAATATGTCCGTGACGTCCAAAAGGTTGCCGGGTGGTATTGTACTGAAATTATATGCCGAGCTGTCGGTTTTTTTTGGTTCCATGATGCCAAACATCCATTGAGTTCTAAGGTCTGTCTTGTCGGAGACGTCCCAGAATTTACCCGTGCCGAAGTACACCCAGACATTCTTGTCTTTAAAGCCGATATTGGGAGCTCCTGTAAGCGGCCTGTCGGTATTAGTCATTTCTTTTCGTTCCCATTTGCTGGGATCCGGCTCATTCTCAATTTTCAAACGATGCACTCCACCAGTCATAACTCCGCTGTTTGGGGTGACGACTGTTCCGTAATACATCATGTCAATGAAGAAATCGAAGTCATAGTCGACTGACACAAATCCAGTGCCCATGGCGCTGTTTGAATCCGATAAAGACAGCACGCCCATTTTCGTCATTGTCGGCTTGTCTTTGTCATTCGCCAGACGGAGTGAGAAGGCTGTATCAGCAGTGTTTGTGGCTTGATCAACGAGTGATGCCATCGGCACAACGACAACCTGAGCTTTCTGCGTGCTGGAGCCCGCCGCAGTTAGAGGACCTGTTCCAAAAAGCATGTACCAGTGCTTTTTGCCAGTGGCATCTTTGACAGCCACCAGTGTCGGTTGGTTTAAAGCATAGCCCATGGTGTATTCACCATCATAGGTGAACTCGCCAAGAAACTCAGGTTTTTTCTCTGGGTTGGTAATGTCAAAAATAGAGAACGAAGATCCAAAATAATCCTCGCCCTTGACCAGATCCTGTTGGCCGTCAGCGCCAAAGTTGAATCCTGTAACCAAAATTGTTCCCCATCCATTGGGATGGTCATCGTCATCACCAAAGATCTGTGCCTCGAAGACTCTTGGCTTGAGAT
Source organism: Deltaproteobacteria bacterium HGW-Deltaproteobacteria-18 (assembly GCA_002841885.1). Lineage (NCBI taxonomy): Bacteria > Deltaproteobacteria > Deltaproteobacteria bacterium HGW-Deltaproteobacteria-18. Next base: position 34,792 of record PHBE01000011.1, on the reverse strand, counting down.
CTACATAATACTGATGCTGATATTGCTTGTCGGTAAGGCATGGTAAATGCGGATGGAGGTTGTAGGGAACATAGGCCCACATCTCGGCACCCAGGTCGAAGCCTCCAGAGTTGTCGTAAGTGCCGTTTGAAAGTTGATTTTTATAATATGCGCTGTCGCTGGCGCTGTAAAATCCGCTGTTAACAGCATGCAGCATGCCGTCATTGGCCCCAAAGTAGACCATAATGCGCCGGTTTCTGTATTTTCTGTAAAAATCAGTATAAGATGTATCTTCCCAAAGAAGGTCATAATTTTCAGCAGGAGCAGCTACTACAGTTGGCGATGAATTGATAATGTCACCAAGTCGCCATGTAACAGTAGCGTCTGAAAGGCCGTCGTAGTTTGTATCTACGTATATTTGCCTAGAGCGCAAATCTGCTGCGTCTTGTCCGCGAACCCAATTCACAACTGCGTCCGGGCAATAAGCAAGATCAAGATTGTCAGGCGTGAAGGCAACAACTTCGTTCGGATCGACGGTTCCATTTCCATCATCATTCCACGTAAGAATGTAACGTTTGGAATTGCCGAAATTGCTGGTTGAATTGTATGCTTCTCTTTGAGTTAGCGGGTCCAAGGAGGCTAGGTTCAGCCATCTTGACGCGGACCAGACGTGCTTGACCGAAGTAAGTTCTTGAACAACGCCGCTATCGCATGTGCCGTTGACGACTGATCCACCAATGCAGGCGCGAGAGCGCTTGGGACTGGTGGAGTTGTCGTACCATATTGTTATTTTACTGTCGGCATCATCAAGGGCTGAGTTGAGATTGCTGTCTTCATGCATGATGCCGTCGTCATCAAGCCAGTACGAGTAAACATCGCCTGCCCAGGAAATTTCTTTTCCAAGGGTGTCGGTCCGTTGCGGCCAGAAAACTGCCTGGTAAAGCAGTCCCTCCCCTTTTCGTGAAGTTGAAACAACCGAAGCCGCAGATCCAGAAGAAACCCGGTTCAGAATGCTGCTGAACGCCACTACAAGGGCGTTTTCAAGTTCCTCTCCGGATGCCGCTTCAAAGTAGTTGTCCGGGATCCCGTCCTGAGGGCTGGAGTCATATTCTTCAAGTTCTGGCAGATTGTTGTTGTTCTTGTCGATGAATCCGCCCCATTTCGCCGCATCCTGGAGTAGTTGGCTGCCTGCGCCAAATGCAAATACGGTGTACAGATTAATGTTTTGTACTCCCGGAAGGTCAGAGCGAAGATCTGTGGTGTGGGCCCAATACGCAATGTTGTCCAGGTATCCACTGCCGCTGCTGTCGTAAGAAGCGCCATCGTTTTTTCCTACATCAGCAGCTGCAGTTTTGAATCCTGCTGGTACGTCCTGGTCTTGAGTAGATTCCCCGTCAGTAATAAAGATTATATTTTGCTGCGTGCAGTGAATATTTTTCTTTAAGTCGCTAAAATAGAATGGATCTGGCGCTGTTGTTTTTCCTGTGATGTAGGAGTCTGTTTCATACGGCGACTTTATTTGCATTATGTATCCACACGCCGTATAAAAAGTTTCTGCGAGTGGTGTCCAGCTATCCATCGAAAGGGTGTCAATGTTGTCTATAATGTTTGATATTTGCGTTGGATCAGAAGTCATGTAGTTTAATATTTTGCCGCCATTGTTGTTTGATCCGTCGTCGTCATAGCGGAATAATGCTAGGCGCATGCGGTATCCGAATCTATCCAATAACCCGTATTTTTTTTCAGATTTGACTTTGAGAGTTCGCGAAGCAACCGCTGTGGTCGGATTTTTTGTCCACCTTACAGGAGTAAATCCTGTATCTCTATCCATCTTGTAGACTTTAAGGAGGTCGTTAGATGATGACTGCTCAAGACCAATTCTGTAATGATATGGCGTTTGGTGTTTGTTCGCTGCGCCATTAATGTCCGTGACAGTGTTAGTGTCGTCGTAGACGTGGTACATTCCTCTGTAACTTCCAGCATCTGTTCTGGAAACTAAGTATTTTCCGTCGAGGCTATATGGTCCGCCAGTAAGAACTTTTCTGACGACATCAGTTCTGTGCATCGATGTCCAGTTTAAAAAATTTCCGCTCCAGCTACCGTTTATGTCTATGTAAAAGAAATTTCCTACAGTATCATATGAATAGTACGAATATGAATCGAAATAGCCATAATACGGGTTTGTTGGGATATATCCAGTGTATGCAGGTCTGTCTGTTCCGCCTTCTCTCCAATTTACTCGAACTTCTTTATATGCATGCTCGTTCATGCTTCCAGAAGAATCGACAATCAGTGTTGTAGATGGTGCAACAGCATCAGCCAAAAAAGGTGGAGTAAGGGCGTAGTTGTTACAGCTGAACGCTTCCACTTGGCCAGGTTTTTTTGCTGTTGCCGGGGTTGTCATCGCAATGAGAACAAGGATGCTGACAACTATGATTAAAAAATGTTTCATTTCGTTTCTCCTTCAAGCCAAGCTGTCCGTGAATCTATTTGCAGACTATGGATATGGTGACGATGTCCGGCAGGGCATTCGCCACGGTGGACGGAGCGCAATCTACATCCACGGAAACTCCGTCGAGATCCCCATCGAGGGAGATGGGTTGCCTGTTGCAGCCCAGTACGACAGTGCTGCCTGAAAGTGGGAGAATTACTCCGTTTTCATTTGTAATTACCCAGCCAGATGGCTTTGAAAGTACCCAGTTTCCGGGGCAGACGTTTTCGGTCGAGTTGGTTGCATCTTCTTGTGCCAAGGAGGTCCCCATCAGCAATAAAACAAAGCAAATGCTCCAGAATATCTTTTTCATCATACTCTCCGTCATTTCCCAGATGAAAGGGATCGATAAATTTCAGCGGACCGTTTTCTCGACTGACCATTGTCAGAATTTCCAGTCGATCGAAGACTGTAAATGCGTGCCATGGCTCCGCCGCCCGCGACGCCTTTTCCTACGCCTTCGTATCCGGACGCAAAAATAATTGAAGTGCCATCTGAGGTTAGTGAGCCAAGGTAGTTTACAGTGACTGTTGATGCAATATTGCTATTTATTAAGAGATTTATTGATGAAGCGTTGGCATTGTAGATGGATGGTCCGGTGTTTTCTACTTCAAAAGTGGTTCCGTCTGGAAATGTAAGAGGCCCAGTTTTAGGAAATTTTGAATTTGCATCGTCTCCCCGGGTGTATTCCGAAAATCCAATAATTTCTTCTGTAATTTCAAGGCCGCTGTCGCTCCAAAGGAATGCCTGTTTCATAAGCCGAACATTTCTTCCGACAAACAGATCGATATCTGTATTTCTGCTTAACCCTATTACTACAGCAGCAAGCAGTGCCATGATTATGACTGCCAGTACAAGTGCGCTTCCGTTTTGTTTTTGCATAGCTATCCGCCTACGACAATTCGTTGATACTGGACATTTGTTGGTCCATAGTGGTTCCAGGAAACTGTGACTTCGATTCGCCACAAATTAGCGTCATCAAGAATATTGCCGACGGTGCTTATTGACCATGTGCGTGTATACTGTACGCCTTGTGATGTAATGTTGTCTTGCGCATCAATAACCGCTACTGGGTTGTCCTGGCATTCCAGTGAAAGCTGTTCAAGTTTTGCCATCCCAAGTTCAGATGCCGTAGTGATGCCGTTGCTCACGGCTCTCCCCTTGATGCTGCCGTCTTGAGCCTTCGCCCATCCCAAGATTCCAACAGCTATGATTATCGACGCAATCAGGAGTTCGACGAGTGTAAATCCCTTTTGTTCATTCTTAGTTGACATTGCGCAACCAGACCTGTGTTTGAAAGTCCTGATAATGAAATCCTGCTGGCAGGGTCGACCCGTCAAGGGTTTGTCCGGCATCCCATGGTAATCGGAAGGTGCGGGTTTCCTGGTGCCCCGGTTCAATTTCGCGCGTGCGCAGAATCATGTATATCCAGACAGCCTTGACGTTCTCGGGGTTTCCAGGATCGTCTTCCCAGTTTGCCAAAACGCCCAGATTTTCGTCGTCCTCAGTGTATGCGAGTTGAAAATCTTGAACGTCATAGATTAAAACTTCTTCCAGTCCTGCAGGGTGTTCAACAAAGCGCTGTCGGAGTTCATTGCCGTTTACATAAAACTCAACAGGGTTTACCCGAAAAACTTTTGCGTTAGTTCGTAATGAAGAAAGACTGCTGTCAATAGTCACGCTGTTTAATGCTTTTCCAGTGACCGTGTAGAATGTATTTGGTGACAGTGAAGGGTAAAAGCTTATGTATTTCGAATATTCAGTAGTTCCAATATTGGTTGAATTGTCGATTGGAATTACTTTTGTGTCTGTGATAGATGCTGTTGTCGTTGCTACGTGCTCAAGTCCGTATATTAGGATCACGCCGTCCGGTGTTATGCCTGTAAAGTTTTGTACAGTATTGTGTATCAAAAAACTATCTTCTCCGGCCACTTCATTTGTGCCGGAAATTTTTTCACTACATCCAAATCCAGCATGGCTGAAAGCCTGTATCAATACTTGCATTGCAGCTCTGGCGCTGCTTTGCATTTCCAGTTGGTTTTGTTGCGCCTGGTTGATTCTTGTTTGCTCCCGAAACAGACTATATCCAGCTGTCGTAAGGATTCCAAACATGACGATTACGACCAGTAATTCGACAAGTGAAAATCCGGCGTTTTTAATATGCTTTATATGGGCTCTATCATTGTACACGTATAGCTCCCGTGCGTAATATCTCAGTAGTGGTGATTGTTCCCCGGATATTGCTCATCACGACCCGGACAGTGCCTGCTCCCATTCCATCCTCGTTAAATCGTGCTCGTGCATCCGTTCCTGCTTCAAACCTGATGGTTCCGCTATAAGATACGAGGTTGACTGTTTTGGTGACGATGTCGTCTCCACTGTCTAAGATTGCATCTGGGCCTGAATCAATGATCTGGTAGACATTTGTTCCCGTGTCGAAATCGATCGCCCAAGGGCGAAGCCCTCTCAAGGCTCCCATCTGTGCCTGTCTCAAGTCTTGAGAAAGGCTGCTGGTCGCGGAGCGCAAATGATGCTCTGGCAGATATTTGGCGAGGAACATTCCTGTAACGACTCCCAAGATGCTCAGAATTGCCACTACTACCAGCAATTCCACCAAGGTTACGCCGCTTTGTTTTCGACAATCAGTGTTCAAATCGGCCTCGTTTTATTTGAAGAACTTTGAGGGCAAGATTTTTTAAGGTGCGATCTTTCTTAATGGTTCTTTCTTAGTTCGGTCCAAAAAGGAATCTCTGCCAATAAATGGCAAAAATTTTCCAAAAAATGTCAGGATGCCCTGTTTTTGTCTTGGTATCATCTACTCAGAAAACGCTTTCGTTCGCCTGCTAACAACCCTGTTTTTTGGGCCAAAGATTTCTTGTTGTGAAAGAAGCTGCGCACCAACCAAACTTGGAGCGCAAATTTTTTCTGCTTTGAGCTTGTGTATAAGTATTTATTAACCTTTTATTTACCATAATATCGTATTTTGAAGGTGTCAAAGCCTAGTGTCTTCCAGTAGTGATCTTTTGAATTTATTAACAGCAGAAAGTATGCCGGAACGATTGGCTTGAAAACGCGTTTCGTTGTGGCGCGCGGATCGGGTGGAATTACGGGGGGGGTGAGTTTAGGCTGTGTGCTGCCAGGGCGTGGTCTTGGAATTGTTTTTGGATTTGAGACGGAAGGGCGATCATTTTTTCGCAGGACGTCTGGATTGGTTTGCCGATTTTCTAGTCCGTGTTTTTTCTCCAGAACAGACTTCCCGATTTGATGGTGAAGGGGGTGGTGATTTTGGTCTTCGGAAGCTTGCCCGAAATTGTCTGGGTGATGGCCGTGGCAGATGATCTTTCGCCCAGGTGCAGGATCGGGCTTGTGCTTGGGCCTTGGCCGAGTTCGATGAAGGAGGCCAAATTGCCGTGGTGGTTTTCCAGGGTTGGCCAGAAATATGGTGTGCCTGTTTTGTAGAAGAGTGCCCACAGGTAGCTTGAACCATTGGCCGAGCAGGCTTCGAGGGATGGGATGTAACTTGTGAAGATGACGGATCCGCCAAGAACGGCGGCAGAAGTCAGAACTCTTTCGGTAGCCTCGGTGAATGTGTGTTTCCAGCCTGCTGCTGAGTCAACGCTGCTGCTCAGCCAGGCCCAGTCTTTTGTGGACTTCGAATCCGCGTTTGCCTGGATTATCCCTGCACAGTTTTCAGAAAATTTTCCCTCGCCGCAGGTGCCCTTTGTCACGGCGATCTTGTTGCTGTCGAAGAGGTTGTGAGCGAAAACTGTTTCCCAGCTTTTGACTCCGTTCACTTCAGGTTCCCTGATACCATAGAAACTCATGGGCGAGGATTGGGGAATGTCGGCGCGATTCAGGAAACGTCCTGTTCCGAAAAAAATCCACAGTCTGTCAGTTTCATCCATTGCCACCGTGGGGGCCGCGGTTACGGGGCCGGTAGCATCGATGAGCGTTGAAGTAGTCCAATTTCGAGGTTCTGCATTGTCGGTCCAGACTCGGTGCATTCTTCCGGTCTGGGCGTTTTTCTCTCCGCCCATAGTCCCGAAATATATCAGGTCGGTCTTGAATTTCCCGGTTTCACTTTTGGACCCGATGTCCAGATCCACGCAAATCGGATCGCTGATTAATGAACTCTCTTCAGTGAAGGCAAAGGGACGAGACACGGCCGAGAGTAATCCGTCGCTGCCCACGGTTTTGACGATTTTTTCCATGAACAACGCGCTCAGGTCCAGAATATAGAGTTTGCCGGGTTGGTCACTTGTGCCTGCCGCGAGTTTTGAGCGGTCAGCGTACCCAGAGGAATCAGCCGGGCCGGAGCCGAAGACCATGTACCATCTGTTTCGCTCGGCTGTATTTGCATTGGGACTGCTCATGGGCATGACCGCTGGCACACAGGTCGTGAAGCCCTGGCCGAGCATTGAGATTTCAGCCATTACGTTCGGCGGGGATTCGGGGTCGGTCACGTCCATGATCACGTAGGCCGAGGACACGTTGCGATCAATATCATTATTAAAGGTATTGCCGTCGGTTTTGTCGATGTCCACCTCCATGGCCGCCCCGCCAAGACGCATGCCCGCCACCAGGATTGTCCCCCAACCACCGGGGTATTTGCCTTCGTCCACGGACGTGATCCCGTCGGACATGAAGAATATCCGGGCGTCAAAGACCTTGGGCGTCAGGTCCATGTAGGCGACATGCAGTTTCTCGCCATAATCCGGAAGCATGAGCCACTTGAGGTGCGGCAGCAGATTGTAGGGCACGTAGGCCCAGAGCTCCTGGCCGAGTTGAAATCCTGTCTGCCCGTCCCGCGTCACGTCGAACGTGCGGGTGCCGGAATTCCAGAAGCCGCCGTTGAACGCGTGCAGCATCCCGTCATTGGCTCCGGCATAAACAACCTGCCGACGATTCAGGTATTTTTTCAGGAACCTCTCGTAGGTCGTATCATTATATATGAGGTGATAGTTTTCGGATGGTCTGCCCACTGCGACAGGCGAAGAGTACACGATGTCGCCCAGCCTCCAGGGAGTCCCCCCGTGAATGCGACTTCGGACCGCGTCGACGATTCCCCCCACCGTGGCGTTGCCGACCTCTGCCCCACGGATGAAGTCCACCTGTCGTTTGGCCAGGGTGGCCAGGAGGTTGGAGAAAGCGGAAGGGTTTTCTTCCCGCAGAGAGTTGATCATGCTTTGCGCCTGATCGGAAAGATCAAGCCCCAGTGTCCCGGACGCGGATTCGTAAAGGGTCAGGTAATTGTAAAAATGATCCAAGGAGTTGAGCGTTGTGACCGCAGGACTGACCGGGAGCGTGAAGGCTTGAATTTCTCCGCGGCCTGAATCGGCCACCATGTCACGATTTTTGTCCACAAAGGTTATGATGTAGCGGTTCGGATCAACAGAGGCGAAACGCGAACGCTGCGTGATTGTTTCCGCGGCCTGCAGATCATTGAGCCATGGACTGGAAGACCACAGGAAATGGATGTCGGTTATGCCGTCCAGCGCCGTGGCATTTCGTTCTCCCTCGTCAATAAGCCCATTCTCGTTGGTATCGGTATGCGCGTAAATTTTTTCCCCGGCGAACTCGATGACCCTGTCCGTGTCCGGGCCTTCACGCAGGTTGCCCTGGCTGTCCAGAAGGTAGGCGTGCACCTGTCCCGCCCAGGGCGGAGCGGCCTGGCTTGCCCGGCTGGGCGGGAAATAGATTGCCTGATACGCCGCGCCCTCGCCGCTGCGCGCCAGGGTCGTGACGGAGGTGGCGGAGCCGGACGCGACGCCTGGCGTGTCGAGCTGCAGGACGCGGGTGATGGCTGCCTCCAGCTGTCGTCCTGATCGTGCCGAAAAAAAGTTGTCGGGCTGGCCGTCGCCGTTGGCATCGAACTCCGCTTGCAGGTCAGGGAGGTTGTTGCCGTTTATGTCCCTGAATTTTCCATGCCGGGCTGCGTCCATGAGGAGAGGGCTGGGGTCGTCGGCAAGACATACCGCGTAAAAGTCCCAGTTCTGCATTCCGTCCATGCCGTCTTCGGGACGCAGGTCCGTGGTGTGTCCCAGATAGGCCATGTCAATGAGATACGTGCTTCCGCCCGGATGCAGGAAGTATTCTTCTTCCTGTCGTTTTATCGTGGGAAGTTTTTTGATTTCGGCGGGAATGCCCAGGTCCCCGGAGCTTTCCCCGGCGCTGATCAGGATGACGCTCTGCCTGGAGCAGGGTACCGCTTGCCCCCTGGACGGAAAATAAAACGGATCGGCGACCTGAGGGCTCTGCCCGTTCTGGCGGAGAGATTCGTAGACCGTGCGCAGGGTTTTTGCCAGCGGCGCTCCCCCCTGCGGACTGACGGAGTTCACGGTGCTTATGATCCGAGCCAGGTCGGCTGCGTCGTCAGTCATGGGATGGAGGTCTTGTTCGTCATCCACGAAAGTTAACAGGGCAACGCGGGCCTTGTTCTTCACGGCGTGGAGCAGACCGCTTTCTGCTTCGCCTTTGATGCGCAGCGCGTAATGCGTGTCGGAGTCCGGCCCGGAGTCCGGTTCGGAAACGAGCATCGTGCTTTCACCAGCCAGAGGCTTTATGGCGAAACGCCCGCGCAGGGGCGTCATGTGCGAGATGCGTCCTCCCAGATCGCGTCGGGGGGCGGTGTCGTCAAAGTCCAATTCCTCGACTTCAAGGCCGTGCGACTGAGTTTCGTAGCAGTCGGTCCGGGCATCGAATTTTCCGCCGCTCAGCAGCTTGCGCGCCACATCTATGCGCAGCATCGCCGCCCAGTTCAGGAAATTGCCGTTCCACTGGCCGGTGGCATTGTCCGCCAGGAAGTGTGGAGTGTCGGTTTGCGCGTTGTAACGGTAGTATGAATCGGGGTCGAAGTAGCCATGGTATTCGCGCGTTGAGTTGAACGCTCCGGAATACGCCCGCTGCAGCATGCTGGACGACGTGTCCAGAATAAAGGTCAGCGACGGTTGTTCCTCGACGGCCAGAACCGGGGGCAGCCAGTGAAAGTCAGAGGCTCTGTAGGCGACGGCCTCAGGGGCAAGGAGTAAAAGGGCGCTGACGGCAATCCAGACTAGGTTCCCAAGGTATTTTCCATTCATTGGTTGATGTGCCTCCAGCCCAGATCGACTTCCGACGCGCTATTGCGGGGCCCTTGCCTGTGCGAGCGGATAAGATAGCTGCTGTAGGTGCCGCCCGAGGCCGCCCCCGTGCCAGCGCTCCCGTATCCCGAACCGCCCTGCAATGCGCTGCCCGGAACCTGGCCTGTTTCGATGAGGCCGGTCCGCACATGTGTAGCGCCTGTTTGATGGCGATGCCATTTGACAGGGAAGTCAGCGGGGTTGAAGTCGCTCATGTTTTCCCAGGCGGAGGCGTTGGGGCCGTCGTTGTAAAACGATGAATTGACGGCGGCGATGGCGCTTTCCAGATACTCATGCCCGGCGTTTGCGCCTGAGTCCGCGAGAAAAAAGGCATTTTTAGTGGAGTGTCCGTTGGCGGCCATGAGCATGTTCAGATGCGCCGTGTCACTGGCGGCCAGCCCCATGATTCCGAGCAGGGCAAGGGCGATGATGGCCACGATGAAAATCGTGCCGGACTGGCCCGGACAAGGTTTTGGGCTGGCCTTAGAATTTTGGGGAGAGGACATATACGTACCGTGCGCTCGCGCGCGAGCCCCTGTTGTTCCACGTGAGGATGCAGGTCATTTCCTTGCACCGCTCCACGGGCGAGTTGTCGTTCATGGTGCAGTTCAGCGAGTAACGAACGCCGTCACTGACGCGGCTTGCCGTGGAGTCCGTCAGGGCATTGAAGGCCTGAGCGGAATACTGGGCGCGTGAGGCATTCTCCAGAAACTCTTCCATCAGAAAGCTCCCCCGGGAAATCCGGCTGGCGTTGACATCCAGCATAAACGCCTGGGTGATGAGGGCTGCGACGCCCATCAGACCGATGGCCAGAATGGCTGCCGCCATCAGGACTTCGATAAGCGTGAAGCCGGGGCTATTTTTTTCTCCCCATGGCCGGCGAGATGTAACTTTCGGGGCAAAAATCGGACTTGCGGTCTGGCACGGACGTTTTGTGAGAAGGTGGCTGGACATGCGGCGTTCTACTCCGAAACCATGCTGCCCGATGGCCGCACCGTGATCGTGCGGGACAGGCCGGTGTTGTTTTCGATAGTGACGGACCCGGCCACAGTGGCTCTTCCGAGGCCGTTGAAATGGGTGGTGAAGGATTTGGCGAGGATGGCGCCGGTTTTAAGCGAGCTGAGATCAAAGCGTCGCAGCAGGGTGTTGTCGCTGCGCACCCTGATTTCGCAGGTGTTTTGCGGCGAGGCGCATCGGAACCGGATCTGCTGGTTTCGTTTGATGGCTTCGAATCTGGCGTGCCGACACATGCTGACAATGGTCCGGACAGCACGGTTCATTTCGGCTCCCGGCAGGGCTTTTAGCAACGTCGTGCCACAAATGCCTGCCAGCACGGCCACGATAGTCAGGACCACAAGGATCTCAAGAATAGTGAACCCTTTGTTCACGGCGTCTTTTCCATTTCCGTATTTCTGCACCAGACCGTGGTGGACACCGTGCGGTTGCCGATGCCGAATTGTGCCTGGGACGGATCGGGGACAGCGGTGATTTGTACGCGAACGCCCCGAATGCTCCGTGTGTGCGCATGCGGATCGACGATAATCTCGCCGTCGGCATCGAGATAGGAGAAACGCAGATCCCCGATGCCTGTGCTGACGGGTTGCCAGTGCACGGCTCCGGTGTCGTATTTGCGCAGCACATTGTCGGGGATTTTTTTTGCTGATCCGTCGTTTGCGACATTGAGCCTGAACCCCGCGTGTTCGCGCAGACTGCCGCTGCCGCTTTCATTGACGATGCCGTCCGCGTTCCAGTCCAGGGTGCAGTAGACTGCGGTCTGTGTCGTGGCCCGGCCAAAAGCCGGAGCGCCTGTTTCGGGTTTATGGGTAAAGCCGAAGCCTGACGCCCCTCGCGCCGAGAATCCGCACATGCGCAATTCTTCGGAAATGAGCGCGACGGAGGAAAGGAGTTCCTGCTGCATGAGGGAGGTCTGGCTCTGTCTGACGGCGATGCGTTGGTGGGTCTGGAAAAGGGAGTAGACCGCGCTGGCGATCAGGCTCGAAACAGTCATGGCGACAAGGATTTCGACAAGGGTCATGCCGGACTGCCCGGGTTTCTGCTGGTAGCTTTTGGTCATGCGTAGCGCCTGAGAATCTGCTTGGTTTCATTGCAAAAATTCCCGTCACGATAAGCCCGGTCGCAACCTGTTTCAATTATACCATTCCCTAATATTGAAAGGCTGAAAAACTGGTAGGATCTGGAACAAAAAAAAGCGGCCTGAGCAAAGAATGCCCAGGCCGCCGTAGGGATTTGGCCGTACAGCCGTTATTTGTCCACGACCGCGCAGTCCGGATTGGGGCACCACCATTCCTCGCCTTCGCCGGTGATGGCCTTGACTTCGTTCGATTCAAGCATGGCGGCTGTATGAGAGTCCAGTTCCTTGCATTTACGGCCGGTCAGCTTTTGCTTGGTGTCTCCGGTCAGGGGCAGGGTATTTTCCTGTTTGTCCGTCATGGTGGACCTCCTTTGATTTTTGATTGTTGTTCGCACAATATACCCGTGTGCGCCGCAACTGACAACTCCATGCCGTGGAAGTGCCGCATGGGGTGCGAATCGTTCCTTTGAATACGCTGCAAGGCGGTTCACTCTTGTTTGAGTCTTTTTGAAGTTTCGGATATATCCACGAAATGGAGAAATTCGACCCTCGAATATTGATCAGACTTTCAGGCACTTGTCGCGTGGCCTGCGTTGCGGGACTCACCGGGCGTACGCGATGAACGCGGAAAGGACCGTTCTGGTTGCTGATGCCGATCCTGACCGGCGGCAGGTTCTCATGGATCTGCTGGCCGCCGATGGCTATGCCGTCCCGGTTGCTTCGAATGGTGAAGAGGCCTTGCTCAAGCTTGAAGGCGGTCTGGTTGATCTGGTGATCGCCGACGAAGACGTCCCGGGCATGACCGGCCGGGAGTTGCTGTGGGAGTGCGTTCGGCGCTGGCCTGGGCTGCCCTTCATAATGTTGACCGCCCGTGGCACGGTGCCCAGCGCCGTCGCGGCCATCAAGGACGGTGCCACGGATTATCTGACAAGACCCGTGGACGGGCAGGAACTGCTCAGGGGGATTGCCCGGGTTCTGGCCGCAAGCGCAGGGCGCTCCTGGGCGCGCGGCGGCAACCTGCTGACCGAGGAGCTTTGGGGCGGGAAGAGTCCTTCCATGCAGCGTCTTTACCGGTTGATCGAGCGGGTGGCTCCGACGGAGGCCACGATCCTGCTTTTGGGCGAGAGCGGCACGGGCAAGGAAAAGATCGCCGGGCTCCTGCATCGCCTGAGTCAGCGCTCGCGGGGTCCGCTTGTGATCGTCGATTGTGGCTCCACTCCCTCAACCTTGCTTGAGAGCGAACTGTTCGGGCACGCCAAGGGCTCGTTCACCAACGCCTACAAGGACAAGAAGGGACTCGTGGCCGAAGCGCATGGCGGAACTCTGTTCCTTGACGAGATAGGCAATATCTCATCGGAAATGCAGTTGCGCCTCCTGCGCTTCCTGCAGGAGCGAAAAATCCGGCGGGTTGGAGATCTGGCCGAGACCGCAGTCAATTGCCGCGTCATTGCCGCGACCAATGCGGATTTGGCCGATTTGGTGCGTAGCGGCGAGTTTCGGGAAGATCTTTACTACCGCCTCAAGGTCATCACCATCCAGGTTCCGCCCCTGCGTGAGCGCAAGGCCGACATCCACATTCTGGCCGAGCGTTTTCTCCAGCTCTTTGCCGAGGACGGACCCATGGCGCGTCTCGACGCAGAAGTGTCCGAAGCCATCCTCGACTATCCCTGGCCCGGCAACGTGCGTGAACTGCGCAATATGCTGGAGGCTGCGGTCATCTTGTCTTCAGACGGAGTTATCCGGATGGAGGATATGCAGTTCGAAGAGAGCTACGAGGACACGCCCCTGCCCGGCAATCTTCTCTCTTTGGCCGGAAGCGAGAAGCAGGTGGTCCTGAACGCTCTTGAGCGAAGCGCCTGGGTGGTCAAGGACGCCGCCGATCTGCTCGGGGTCAGTCGTCGGACCATGCACTACAAGATCAAGAAATTTCAAATTGATACGGCAAAGCGATCAGCCTGACGAAAAGTTTTGGTTTTCGTCCTTCGCGTGAAGCGTGTCTTGGGACCGACAATCAAATTCCGACGTTTGCCCGCTTCCGCTCCTGGTCACGGTTGTCTTTTTCAGGGCGATTCCCTTTTTAACGTTTGTCATCCCGTCCACAGTGATTAGCATGGGAAAAGACAGTTGAAGATGGGAGGACCTATGAAAAACATGAATACCTTGTTGCACTTCATGCGTTATTTTGAACCGCATTGCACAGAGAAGAACGGTGAAAGAATTTGTTACGTCTCGGCTCTTGAGTACCCCGACGAAAATGAGGCACTCGAAGTTCTGGGAGGAAACGGATTCTTTGCCCATGGTCCAAAGAAGGTGATCCTGAGGTATGCAGGACGGAAAAATGTCGATGGCGAAGATCAGTGGCGGTTGTCTGATGAGCAGCTTCCAGAAACTTTTCCAGTTTGGGAAGCACGTTGAAGTTTTTTATGATCATGGTTTGACAGGGGGGAGAATGAGAAGTCTCGCGTTGTTTCTTGCAGTTTCTTTTTTTATTGCGGTTTCCGGATGTGCCCATTTCGGGCAAAAAGTGGAATCCCCAACGGTGAGACTGGTCAATGTGGTCCCTGCAAGCAGCACTCTCTTTGAGCAAAGAGTTGTTTTGACTTTGCGGATAGTCAACCCCAATCCTTTTGCGTTGGCCTGGACCGGAGTCAGGGTCAATGCACGTTTTAATGACATGAATCTTCTTCCCGCCGTGTCTTCGGAAAATGGAAGGGTGGAGGCCTTGAGCGAGGCAGTTTTCAAAGTCGAGGCCTCCGCCTCGACACTGGACCTGTTGCGTCAGATCATCACCTTTCAGAACGGTCCGGGCAAGCTGACCTACGCATTGGACGGGGTTTTGTACCAGGGCGGTCTGAGTTCCGGAGGAATTCCGTTCCTTGCGGAAGGTGCGCTCTGGGATTCTGGCACGGAACTTTAGGGAGGCCCTATGCGACTGGCGTTGACGTTGGCACTACTGGTACTTGGTTTGTTTGGAGGTAATGTGGCTGCACAGAATAAAGAGGCGGTTTTCGCGGGCGGATGCTTTTGGTGTCTTGAAGGACCTTTCGACGCGCTGCCCGGTGTGTTGGCAACGGAGGCGGGTTACACTGGCGGACAGACGCCAAATCCGAGCTACGAACAGGTTTCGTCCGGGACCAGCGGGCATCTAGAAGCCATGCGGGTGGTCTATGATCCTGAGTTGGTTGACTTTGGGAAGCTTCTTGATGTTTTTTGGCGCAACATAGACCCCACCGACGCCGGAGGGCAGTTCTGCGATCGTGGCCCGCAGTACAGATCTGCCGTATTTTTTGCGGACGAGGCCGAAGAATCCATCGCGAGAGCGTCAATGGCCCAGCTTGAGGAGGCTCGGGGATTCAAGGTAGCAACCGAGATTCTGCCCCGCACCGAGTTTTATGCCGCCGAGGAATATCACCAGGATTATTACAAAAAAAATCCTCTGAGGTACCGTTTCTATCGCCAGGGCTGCGGCCGCGATCAGCGACTCAAGCAGCTTTGGGGGGCGGAAGCCAAAAAATAGCCCCAGGGGCACGCGCAAAACGAGAAAGAAAACCCGGCAGTTGCAATTTGCAAAGGCCGGGTTTTCTTGTGCTCGTTTGGCAGGGATCTCTAGTCTTCGCGAAGCTCGGCTTCGCTCATGAAATTGCGGTCGTAGCGCTCCCAGATGTCCAGCGCGATACTGAGCGGTTTGACCATTGGCACGGTGTAGGTATGGAACCGTTTGGCGTAGAGGGATTCCCGGAACCTGGTCACATGGGTGCACAGTCCGCGGGGGGAGACGATGAAGGGCTTGTCGATGGAGCGTCGGAATTCCACCAGCCGCTCGGCCAGATATTCGGACAGATAGGGTACCTGAAGATAGATGGCGGCCACAATGACGTCGGTATCGGGATCGTCCGCGATGATCTCCAGCGCGCGGATGAGCCGCCGGTCATCGCAGTTGCCCAGCAGGTCAAGCGGATTGTTGCCGACGTTGACGAGCATCTGCTCCAGGTCGTCGGGGTTTGTGGCCTTGATGTTTTCGCGCAGCAGATCCTGCAAACGCCTTCTGGTCTGCGGGGTGAACCGGGCCAGCTCCAGGCCTTCGGCCGTGATCTGGTCGGCCAGGAGCACCGCCGCGCCACCGCCGACGCTGACCACCGCTGTACGCTTGCCCTGTGCCTTGGGCTGCGTGGTCAGGATGGAGAGCACGTTGACCATGATCTTCGGGTCTTCGGTCAGGTCTTCGATGAGATAGAATCCGGCCTGTGAACAGCAGGCCCGGAAGGCCTCGTGACTGCCCGCCAGCGAAGCGGTGTGGGACATGGTCGCCTCCTTGCCGCCGCCGGACCCGCCCTTGATGATGACCACGGGCTTTTCGGCTGCTACCTGCCGTCCGATCTCCATCAGCTTGAGGCCTTCGGACAGGCCTTCGAGGTAGATGGCGATGACCTCGATGCGCTCGTCCTGCCCCATGTGCGCCAGGATCTCCGCCACGCCGACGCTGCTGGAGTTGCCGCAGGATACCCACTTACCCATGCCCACCCGGTCGGCTTCGAGCATCTCCATGAGTTCCATGCCGATGCCGCCGCTCTGGGAAATGATGCCTATTCCGCCCTGTTCACGGATGATCCCCGTGCGATGAGGGGGGATGAACATGGTGTTCACTCCCGAAAAATTGTCGATGATGCCCAGACAGTTGGGGCCGATGTAGCTGACGCCGTATTGCAGGCTGAGGTTGCGCAGCCTCTCTTCAAGCTCCCGCCGTCCGGATTCGGCGAAGCCGTCGCTGATGATGATGGCGCCCTTGCCTCCGGCCAAGCAGAACTTCTCGAATTCGCGGACCACAGTTTCCGAGTTGATGACGAAAACCGCCATCTCGGGCACCTCGGGCAGGCTTTCGAGGCTCGGGTAGCAGCGCAGGCCCTGCAGAGATTCCGTGCGCGGGTTGATGGGATAGATGCGGCCCAGGCGGCGCAGATTCTGGAGCACGATGCCGCCCACCGTGCCGGTGTTCGACGCTCCGTAGAGGACCACCGAGGCAGGGTTGAAAATCGTGCGCAGGCTGGCCATCTTTTGCGGTGAAATGTCGGTCTGGCGGGGATAATGGATCGGTTCCCCGGCAATGAGCCGGGCGTCGACAATGGCGAAGCCCTCTTCATAGACGATGACGGGATTCAGATCGAGTTCATGAATCTCGGGGTGTTCGGACATGAAGCGCGATACGTTCATGGCCAGTCGGATGACGGCCTGCTTGTCCAGGGCCGGTCCGCGAAAACCATCCAGAATGTGTCCGGCCCGGGTCCTGTCCAGCATGGCCCGTACCTCGCCTTCCTCCAGAATGCCGATGCCCGGCGCCACATCGACCAGCAGTTCGACAAAACGTCCGCCTGAGCCGATCATGGTCATGGGGCCGAAGCTGACGTCCTGAGTGGCGCCGATGAGCACTTCAAGACCAGGCTTTACCATGGGCTGAATCAGGATGCCGTCGATTTCCGTCACTCCGGCGGCGCGGACGTTGTCCATGAGCTGGTTGTACCCGGCCTCAAGCTCGGTCTGGTCCTTGAGGTCGAGGAGCACGCAGCCAAGATCGGTCTTGTGGATGATCTGACTTGATACCGTTTTCATGGCCACCGGGAACCCGAGCTCCCGCGCGGCGCGAACGGCCTGCTCCGAAGTGCGGACCATACGTCCCAGGACGGGGATGTCGTAAGCGTCCAGAAGGGTGCGGCTCTGTTCAAATCCAAGCTGTATCGGTTCCATGGGGGCTCCTGCGAGGGCTGGTGTCGGTTTCGGTTTCTCATCATGATGGGGGCGGCGTTTTTTTGCAAGAAGCGCTTGGTGTGCCTGGGGGAGCGGGTGGAGTGTTGGTGGCGTGTCGGGGCGGGTTGGCCCGGTCAGGCCGCCTCGAAACTCCTTCGCTGGCCTCGTAAGGCAGAATCGTTGCGTGCGGAGCGTCAGATCGGGGCAATACGTTTGGCAACGATTTTGCCAACGACGCCTGTCTCAGTCAGACAGTCGAGGCGACCTGCCCGGACCAACCCGCCCCGCCACGGTGCTGCGCTGCGCCATAATTGTGAAAGAACAGTGTGATATCTGTGGTGCAATTTTATGTCTCGGTCGCCCGACTTCACTGTGCGTCATCCCCGCGAAGGCGGGGATCCATCTTGTTTTGTTGGGAGAGGCCGAAGTTTTTCGTTTGCCTGGAGTGTGGAGGGACGGGTTTGAAAGGACAAGGGGGCGTTGAAATCACGGGAATCTTGCCGACAATCCAGATATTGTGCGAAACAGCGCTTCTTTTGCGAAAAAAACGCAGGACTCCCTTGACCTTGGCTTCGCTTGGGGGAAGAAAGGCGGCAAGGTTTTTACGGATTATTTTGCGTCGAACGAGCACTGGCCGAACATGCATGCAACAGCTTACTCGCGGAGGACTTTCATGAGCATGGAGATTCTTGAACTGGTCAAGCGGCGGGATCCGGGCGAAGTGGAATTTCATCAGGCCGTGACGGAGGTCATGGAGTCCATCGAACCGGCGCTTGAGCGCAATCCCGAATATCGCCGGGCGGGGATTGTGGAACGCATGGTCGAGCCGGAGCGCGTCGTCATTTTCCGGGTTCCATGGGTTGACGATCACGGGGATGTGCACGTCAACCGGGGTTTCAGGGTCCAGATGAACAGCGCCATCGGGCCCTACAAGGGCGGCCTGCGTTTTCATCCCTCCGTCAATCTCGGCATTCTCAAGTTTCTGGCCTTTGAACAGGTCTTCAAGAATTCCCTGACCACCCTGCCCATGGGTGGGGGCAAGGGCGGCGCGGATTTCGATCCCAAGGGCAAGTCCGACAACGAGGTGCAGAGATTCTGCCAGAGCTTCATGCTCGAACTCTTCCGGCACATCGGGTCGAACACGGACGTACCTGCCGGGGACATCGGCGTGGGCGCGCGCGAAGTGGGTTTCATGTTCGGCATGTACAAGAAGCTTAGAAATGAATTCACGGGAGTGTTGACCGGCAAGGGCGCTTCCTGGGGCGGCAGCCTGGTCCGGCCCGAGGCCACGGGTTACGGGGCGGTCTATTTTGCAGGCGAGATGCTCGCGGCCCAGGGAAAGACGCTGGAAGGGACGCGCAGCCTGGTCTCCGGATCGGGCAACGTGGCCCAGTTCACCATGGAAAAGCTGTTGCAGCTGGGCAGTTCCCCGATCACCTTTTCGGATTCGTCGGGCTACATATACGATGAGGCCGGAGTTACGCCCGAGAAGCTCGCCTTCATCAAGCACCTCAAGAATGTGCGCCGTGGGAGGGTTCGTGAGTACGTGGACGCTTATCCCGAGGCCGTTTTCACTGCGGCGGATTATGCGCTTGGGTACAATCCCCTCTGGGCGCACAAGGCGGACTGCGCCTTCCCGTGCGCCACGCAGAATGAAATCAGCCGGCGCGACGCGGAGAGCATGGTGGCTGGCGGGGTGCGGGTCGTGACGGAGGGCGCGAACATGCCGACCTCGCACGAGGGCGTGCACATCTTTCTGGACAACGGGGTGCTTTTCGGCCCCGGCAAGGCCGCCAACGCCGGCGGAGTCTCGGTCTCGGGCCTGGAGATGACCCAGAACAGCATGCGCCTGAGCTGGACCAGGCAGGAAGTGGATGACCGGCTGAAGCTGATCATGAAGACCATCCACAAGGTCTGCATGGACACGGCGGCCACCTACGGCAAGCCTCTCAACTATGTCGTGGGTGCCAATATCGCCGGCTTCGTGAAGGTGGCCGACGCCATGCTGGATCAGGGCGTGGTCTGATGTAGCCGAAAAATTGCTTGGTTTGCTCGTTGCGGCTGATCCTTTAAACAGGGTCAGCCGTTTGTTTTTTCAGGCATGGTTTCAAGGTGAATTTTGTGGAGAAGTTCGTTTGTTGCGTTGCCTCTGTACGTGCCGGTTATGGGAGCGGTCAGCTCCGGTTCGGAGGCGGCGCAGAGGGCAAGATGGCCTCCGACGACCGTAAGTCCGAGAGTGGGATCGTAGCCGCGCCAGCCCGCTCCGGGCAGATAGACTTCCGGATAGGCGTGCAGGTCCCGCTCGGTTTGTCCGGGGTCGCCGATCTGGTAGCCGGACACGAACCGGGCGGGGATTCCCGCCTCCCGGCAGACCTCCATGAAGACGAGGCTGACATCGCGGCAAGCGCCACGGCCATGCCGCAGCGTGGTCTCCGTGGTAAAGATGCCCGGTTCGAGCCGGGGGATTATTGTAATGTTCTGATAGATCCAGGCATTGAGAATGCTCAGGAATTGGATGCTGTCGCCACCTGCCTCGGCCATGAATTTCCTGGCAAGGCCGCGCGTTGAGGGGCTGCCGGACCCAAGAGACGGCAGCAGGGCTTCGCGTTCAAGGGCGGGAAGATCAAGAGGCAGTGTGAAGGCGCACGGGTGCAGCAGATAGTCGAAGGGATTGTCGCGCAGGGTGCGGGCCGTGAATTCCGTGCGGATCACCAGCGCCTCCCACATGCCCTCGAACCACAGCCAATGGGCGGCGTTGCCGCATGCGTCCAGGATTTCGCACTGGCCGGCAGGTTCGGGGCTGACCTTGAGGCTGAAATCTTCAAGCATCTGACCTGCATCCTGTCGGGGCTTGAGGCGGATCAGATGCGGCTCGAGGAAGACGGGCCCGCTGAAGCGATAGCTGGTTTCGTGCTCCACCCGGATGCGCATCGCTCAATCCTCGGTTTTGGAGTGCAGCTTGCGACTGCTGGGGGAGAGGCTGGCCGCGATGGCGTCGATCCATTCCGAGGGCAGGGCGTGGACGCTCTCACGAAGCCGATCCTGCCACCAGGTGGAGATGTGCGCCAGGTCGCCTTGCTCGAAACGATGTTCGATGAGGGAAAAGGATCCCTTGGAATAGACCACCACATCGAGAGGGAAATCCACGTCGGCGGCGCTGATTCGCGTGGAGTCGAAGGCCAGGCAGCCGACCTTGAGGGCGAAATGGATGGAGTCCTCGTGTTTCAGGGTCCGGTCAAGGACCGGCTTGCCGTAGCCGGTTTCGCCAATGATATGGTAGGGAGTGCCGGAGGTGATCTCCACCCAGTTGCCCTGCGGGTAGATCAGGAAGAGCTTGTGCGTGGCGTCGGCCGAAAACTGTCCGCCCATGATGGTGTGGATGTTGAACTGCAGCCCTGAGGCGTCGAGATACTCCTTGTCTTCATTGGCCACGCGCCGAACGAGGCCGGCAAAGAGGTTCACGGCCTTGTAGAGTTTGTCCGGAGGGGGTCCGGACTCCAGGGCCTCCTCGAAGTAGGTGGCCACCTTGTCACGCAGGGAGCGAAGGCCGGAGGTCATGAAAAAGACCGCCCCGCTCTGGGTCTCATAGGTGCTGAGTTTCTGCGCCGTGGTCATTTCATTGCCGGCGGTGATGCGGGTGTCCGCCAGGCCGACCAGGCCGTCTTCCACCGTGATGCCGAGACAAAAAGTCATTGTTCCATCCTTGTTTCCGGTCCATGCGCCGCGTAACCGAAAAATTCGATTCCCAGGCGGGCGTCGACCGCATTCATGCGGGTTTGCAAACGGTCCGTGAAACGATGCAGACCCTGCGCGAAAACGTCTTCAATGGTCAAGTAGGAAAGGTCTGCGCAGAGTTGGCCGAGCAGGCGTTCGCTCTCGCATGTGAAAAAATTCAGCCTCGTTCCCGTGATGGAGTGCAGGGAGGCCTGGGCGTGCGTGAGTCCGTACAGTATGGATCGCGAAAAATGATGTTCAAAAAGAAGAAAGTCCGCCACCTTTTCGGGCGAGATGCGTCCCCGGCAGCGCCGGAAGGCGTTGAAGGCGCTGGTGGCCCGAAGCAGGGCCATCCAGTGGATGGAATCGCCCTGTTGCTGCGTGCCGCTCGGTCCTTTCAGGAGATGGTGGAAGCTGACATCCAGGATGCGCGATGTCTTGTCACAGCGCTCCAAGAGGCGTCCGAGCCGCGCGAAGTGCCAGGCTTCGTCTTCGATCATGGCGTCCGCCGCGATCCCGCCGAGGATGAAGTCCCGCATCTTGATCTCCTGGCAGAACGAAAACGGGTTCTCGACCACTTCCAGGGGGCGGGTCGAGGCGTCATGGACGAGATGATAGAATATGTTGATGTAGTTCCACATTTCGTAGGGAATGACCTCGCGGATGGCGCGGGCGTTCTCCCGGGCCGCCCAGAGGCAGGACGCGATGGAGTTGGGATAGTCGCGGTCGAAGCTCAGGAATGTGATGACCGAGGCCGCGTCGTAATACCCGTATCGTTCCTGGAAAAGGGCCTGATCCCCGCTGGCTTCGATGAGGGATTTCCATTCACCGCTCTCGGATTCCTGCAGGTCCAGAGTCAGGTGCCAGTTGACTTCGACAACGCGGGCCAGATTCCCGGCCCGTTCCAGATATCTGCTCATCCAGTAGATGGCGCTTGCAACGCGTGAAAGCATGGGCGTGTCCTTGGAGTTAATGTTTGAGGACCCAGGTGTCCTTGCTGCCGCCGCCCTGGGAGGAGTTGACCACCAGCGATCCTTTCTTGAGGGCCACCCTGGTCAGGCCGCCGGGGATGACCTGTACGTCGCCGCCATGAAGGATGTAGGGCCGCAGATCCACATGTCTGCCCTCAAAATGATCGCCGACGATGACCGGCGCTCGGGAGAGCATGAGCGCGGGCTGGGCGATGTAGTTGCGTGGTCTGGCCTTGATGCGTCCTGCAAAATCCTCGCGCTCGGCCTTGGTGGATGCCGGGCCGACCAGCATGCCGTAGCCGCCGGATTCGTTGGCCGCCTTGACGACCATGGTCTCAAGATTGTCCAGCACATAGGACCGATCTTCGTCCCGCCAGCACAGATAGGTCGGAACATTGGGGATGAAGGCCTCTTCTCCCAGGTAGTAGCGGATGATTTCGGGCACATAGGCATAGACGACCTTGTCATCAGCCACCCCTGTGCCCGGCGCATTGGCGAGGCAGACATTGCCCGCGCGATAGGCGCCCATGATACCCGGAACGCCCAAAAGCGACTCTGGTCTGAAGACCAGAGGATCGAGGTAATCGTCGTTCAGGCGGCGGTAGATGACGTCCACCTTTTTGAGGCCCTTGGTCGTGCGCATGTAGACAAAATCGTTCTCAACGACGAGGTCCTGGTTCTGGACCAGTTCGATGCCGGTCTGCAGCGCGAGGAAGGAATGCTCGAAATAGGCGGAGTTGTAGATTCCGGGGGTGAGCAGGGCCACGCAGGGCTGGGAGTCGCTTCTGGGGGCCATGCGCAGCAGGAGATTGAGGAGCTTGGCGGGGTAGTCGTCCACGGGACGTACCCGCGAGGCCGCAAAAACTTCGGGCAGGGTCCGTTTCATGAGACTGCGGTTGGCCAGCACGTAGGACACCCCGGACGGGCAGCGCAGGTTGTCCTCCAGAACGAAAAAGGTTCCGCTCTCGTCGCGCACAAGGTCCGTGCCCGTGACATGGCACCAGATCCCGTGGGGCGGGTTTATGCCCATGCAGGCCGGGAGAAAGCCCTCGGCCGTTTCGATGATTTCGCGCGGAATGACTCCGTCTTTTATGATCTTCTGTTTGTGGTAGATGTCATCCAGAAAAAGATTCAGGGCAAAAATGCGCTGCTTGAGACCTATTTCGACATGGTCCCAGTCGTTAGCTTCGATGACGCGAGGGACCACGTCGAAGGGGAAGATCTTTTCCGTGCCCTGTTCGTGACCATAGACCGTGAAGGTTATGCCGAGGTCGTAGAGAGCCTGCTCGGCCTGTTGCTGTCGCCTGAACAATTCGCCTTCGGGCAGCGACTCGATTTTGTCGACCAGAAGCTTCGTGCCGTCGCGGGGAACGCCGGGGGCCGAGAACATTTCGTCATGAAAAGGCCCAAGATCATAGCCGGTGAATTTCATAAGCAGCCTCCGGTTTTGACATCATTGTAAATTTAATGTGGTCCTGCGCCAAAGGTTTAAACAAATACGTGCCTGAAAACAAACATTCGCACGTGATGTTTCTCCGCATTTCAGGCCTCCGCCGCGTTGCATAAGGGCGGGGTAATTGCATAGGCTCAATGCTCCATCGCACAGTTTTCACTGGAGACAGACATGTCCCTCACGCCGTCCTTGCAACTTGCGGCCCAGGATTCGGAATTCAGAAAATTCCATGATCTCATGGCCAGGAAAGTCCAGAACATTCTTCTTGTGTCAACAGCCTACGACGCCTGGGTCATGGAAGAGGATTGCAAGCTCTCCGAGCGCATCGTGTCCGAGTACCAGGGGCTGAACCTGAGTCGTCCGCCGCGCCTGACCTGGGCGTCAAGCGCCGAGGAGGCCTTGGCCTTTCTGCACCAGCGCCCGTTCGAACTGGTCATTCTCATGCCGCAATTGGCCGAGCGCGAGGCCTTGACCCTGGGCCAGAAAATCAAGGAGCTCGGGCTTGGCATCCCTGTCTATCTTCTGACGCACCGCGAGGTTTTCCTGCCGGGGGAGAGCCCGGCCGAGGGCATAGACCGCCAGTTCGTGTGGACCGGCAACGCCGATCTTCTGGTCGCTCTGGTCAAAAACGCAGAGGACGCCATGAACGTGGATTTTGACACGGTCAGTGTCGGAATCCGGGTCATCATCGTGGTCGAGGATTCCCCCCGCTATCAGTCCTGTCTTTTGCCCATCCTGTACAGGGAGTTGGTCGTCCAGACCCAGGACGTCATCCGCGAGGGTCTCAATCAGGAACACCGCCTCTTGACCATGCGCTGCCGGCCCAAGATTCTTTTGGCCGACAATTACGACGACGCGCTGGCGTTGTTCAAAAAATTCGAGCCGTATGTGCTGGGGGTGCTCTCCGATGTGCGCTTCCCCCGTGGCGGCAAACTCGACGCCTCGGCCGGAGTTGAGCTGCTCGGCGCCATCAAGGCACAGCGTTTTGACATCCCGCTGCTCCTGATGAGCAACGAACCGGCCAATGCCCGCAGAGCCCGGGAGATTCCAGCCAGCTTCGTGGACAAGAACTCCCCCAGCCTGCTTGCGGATGTGCGGGCTTTCGTTCTGGAGCGTCTGGGATTCGGGGATTTCATTTTCCGCGGCCCGGAGGGCGAGGAAATTTCCCGGGCGGGAAGCCTCTACGCGCTGGAGGAGAGGCTCAGAACCATCCCTGCCGAGGCTTTGGTCCATCATTCCCGCCACAATGATTTCTCGCGTTGGTTTTTTGCGCGCACCGAATTCGAGTTGGCCAACCGTCTGCGCCCCATGAGCGAATCGGACTTCGCGTCCCCGGAACTCCTTCGGCGCGGCGTCATCGAGATGATCCGGGCCAGGAGGCAGCAGCGGCAAAAGGGCATCGTGGCAAACTTCAATGCCAAAGACTTCGACCCAACCACGGATTTTTTCAAGATCGGCCAGGGCTCCATGGGCGGCAAGGCGCGCGGGCTGGCGTTTCTGTTTTCCATCCTGAACAGGATTCCGGATTTGGCGGTAAAATATCCCGGGGTGGATTTTTTCATGCCCAAGACCCTGGGCATTTCGACGGAGGGTTTTGATTCCTTTGTTAAGATCAATGATCTGAAATATTTGTCCAGCACGGATCTTCCGGATGACGAGGTCTTGAAGATCGTCGAGAAGGCCCGTTTTCCCAAGTGGCTCAGCCATCAGCTCAAAGCCTATCTGGCGCAGGTCCACCATCCTCTGGCCGTGCGCTCGTCAAGTCTTCTTGAAGACGCCCAATATCAGGCCTATGCCGGGCTGTACTCCACGATCATGATCCCCAACAATCATCCCGACCCAGCTGTGCGGCTTCAGGAATTGATCCTGGCCATCAAGCAGGTCTACGCCTCCACGTTCTATCAGGCTCCCAAAGCCTTTTCGCGTCGGGTCAATCAGCGCACCGACGAGGAGAAGATGGGCGTGCTGGTGCAACAGGTCATCGGAGACGATTACGACGGATATTTCTATCCGGCCATTTCCGGGGTGGCGCAGTCTTACAATTATTATCCATTCGGGCGCATGAAGCCCGAGGACGGGGTGGCGACGATCGCTTTCGGATTTGGCAAGATTGTGGTCGACGGTGGGCAGACCCTGCGTTTTTCGCCCAGGTATCCTAACATATTGCCCCAATGCCCCACGGTGGAGCTGGCTTTGCGCACGGCTCAGACCGAATTCTACAGCCTGCCTCTTGAGCGTTGGCCATGGCCGCGCACGGATTTTTCCCTTTCCCGCCGCAACATCACCGAAGCCGAGGATGATGGCCCCCTGGCCCTGGTGGCTTCGACCTTTCTGCCGGAAGAGGGGCGCATTCGCGATACCGCTTCCATCCCCGACCGGCCGCGTGTTCTTCTTTTTGCCCCTGTGCTGAAGCACAAGATCCTGCCTCTGGCGGAGATCCTGGCCGATGTTCTTGGTGTCGCGGAATCGGCCATGGGGTGCCCCGTGGAGATAGAATTCGCCTGCAGGCTCCACCGGGACAAGCCGCACAGGCCCGTGTTCTCCCTGCTCCAGTTGCGGCCCATGTCCGCCCGGGCAGATCTCAATCGGGTCACCATCACCGAGCATGACCGCGAGCGGGCCTTTTGTCTGTCCACCCACGCCCTGGGCAACGCCGAGAAGACCGACGTGCGGGATATCGTCTTTGTGCGACCCGATGCCTTCGAGGTCGAAAAAACCGTGCAGATCGCAGGGGAGATCGGGCGCATCAACGCCTCGCTCTTGGCCGAAGGGCGCAAATATCTGTTGGTGGGCCCCGGACGATGGGGCACGGCGGATCGCTGGCTTGGCATTCCCGTGGCATGGAACGACATCTGCGGAGTCTCGGCCATCGTCGAGACCGCTTCGGCGCAGTTGCGTGTGGAACCGTCTCAAGGTTCCCACTTTTTCCACAACATCACCACTCTTGGGATCAATTACATTATGATGTCGGGCAAGGAAGGCGAGCGTTTCGACTGGGGATGGCTGGAGGGCCACGAGCTCGTGGCCAGGGAGGGGCACGTGGCTCACGTGCGTCTGTCCTCTCCGATGATTATCAAGGTCGATGGCCGAACCTCGCAATGCGCGATTACTCCCGGAAACGGGGCGGAACGAGGGCACGGGCAGGCACCGCAGGGCGCGGGGTGCTGCACTCTGGGCTCCGGGGGATCAGGTTCGCCCGAGCAGTGCGAACTATGATTTCGGCGATGCGGCGGGAGAGGCTGCTCTGCAGGCTCCAGCATTGATAGAAATGTGGAACGCGCAAGGTTTCTCCCGGTGTGAGATCGACCAGTTCGCCTCGGTTGAGGTATGGTTCGGCCAGGATGCTTGAGACCATGCCGTACGCTCCACCCTGGAGAATGAGGCTCTGAAAACTGATGTTGGATGGCATGACATGCGCGGGAGGAGTGATTTCCTCCCCGAAATGCTGGCGAAGAAACTCGTGCTGCAGCGCATCCTTGTGGTTGAAGATGACGATCGGAGAGGTATCCGCGGCCTGCCGGTCGAAACCCAGTGGGCAGTGGCGCGCTCTGAACGCGGGTGTGGCCACGCACAGGTATTCCATGTCGCCAAGGTCGTGAGTGAGCAGGCCCTGGAAGTTCGCCGGGGTCGAGGTGATGGCGCCTTGGACTTCCCCTGAGCGCAGATAGGCGTGAGTCACGGACTGGTCGTCGACCACGAGGTCAAGAAGCACGTTCTCTCCCGCGAGGATGTCGGGGATGCTGCGCAGGAACCAGTTGTCCAGGCTGTCTGCGTTGACGGCCAGGGTAACGGTCGCCACATTGCTGTTTTCCTCCGGGGCCAATTCTTCGAAGAGTGATTCCTCCAGAACGGAAAGTTGCCGGAAGTGACGCAGCATGGCCATCCCTGCGGATGTGGGCCGGATTGGCACCGAGCGTATCACGAGCATGCGGCCCACGTGTTCTTCCAGTTGACGGATGCGCTGGGAAACAGCGGACTGGGTCAGAAAGAGCGAGCGGGCGGCCTTTTCAAAGCTCTGTTCGGTGATGACGGCGGCCAAGGCCTCGAGGTGTTTGGTGTCGATCATTAGTTTTTTTTATGCTTCAATAAAATTATTCGTTTTCCTTATGATTTCTCCTCGATTATGTCCCGGTTCAACATAACGCAAGGGGAACCTGATGATTTTCACGCCATTTTTGCAGGGTCTGGGAACAGGCGCCGGTCTCATTATCGCCATCGGCGCACAAAACGCATTCGTGCTCAATCGGGGTTTGACCCGCAACCACCATATTACCGTGATGCTCATATGCGCCTTGAGCGATGCGTTGCTCATAACCCTGGGGCTTTCGGGCATGGGGATTGTGTTGGCTCAAAGTGAGGCCTTGGCGGTTTGGGCAACCTGGCTCGGGGTGGCCTTTCTTTTCTGGTACGGCCTGCGCTCTTTTCACTCAGCTTTGCATTCAGGAGGGCTTGCGCCCCAGGAGCGGGCAAAGATGGGGCTTGGCGCCACGGTGGCGGCTACCCTGGCCGTGACTTTTCTGAACCCGCACGTCTACCTGGATACCGTGCTCCTGCTTGGCTCCATCGGGGGACGTTATCCTGAAGCGCAGCGCTTTTTCTTCGGCGCGGGCGCTGTTACGGCCTCTCTTCTCTGGTTTCTCGCGCTGGGTCTTGGCGCGCGCCTGCTGCTCCCTTTTTTCCGTCATCCCAGATCATGGGCAGTGCTCGACGTTCTGGTGGGCCTGACCATGTGGGGCGTGGCCGCATCGCTGGCGGCATCCGTTTTTACAGCCTGAACAGGGACATTTGAGCCCTTTACCCCGCCCCCGCCCCCGGCTATCAACCTTCCATCGGAGGAACGATGGCCAAAAATTACGATCCGCGCATGCACACGGCGGAGCACATTCTGAATCAGACCATGGACCGGCTTTTTGCTTGCGGGCGGTGCTTTTCCGCCCATGTGAATCCGGACAAGGCCAAGTGCGATTATCATTACGATCGTGATCTGACCGAGGACGAGGCCCGGGACGTCGAAGCGAGAGTCAATGCGGTCATTGCGGCCGACTTGCCGGTCTTCGCCGAAAACATGGCCCGGTCCGAGGCAGAAGTTCTCTTCAATCTGGAACGTCTGCCTGATGGCGCGTCCGAAGAATTACGCATCATCCGCATCGGGGACTACGATGCCTGTCCCTGCATCGGCGAACATGTGGATCAAACTTTCGCGCTCGGCGTCTTTCGCCTGACCACCCATTCCTTTGAGAACGGGGTGCTCAGGCTGCGCTTCAAGCTCGGGAAAAACGCCTGATTATGCCAAGTCTCCCCCCACACGGTGGCAATATTCGCTCCATGGCCAGGGCGCTTGGCTGCGCGCCGGAAGATATTCTGGACTTCTCGGCCAACATCAATCCTCTGGGCCCTCCCGCTTGGCTGCGCCCCGTGGTGGCTCGCGCCTTGGCCGGGACGGCCCATTATCCCGAACCACGGGCCGAAGGGCTGCGCCGGATCGCAGCCGCGCGCATGGGCCTGCAGTCCGAGAACGTGGTGGCAGGCAACGGTTCATCCGAGCTGCTTTATGCCCTGCCAAGAGTCTGCGCCGCCCAGGGAATTACGCGTGCCGTGCTGCCCGTGCCCTGTTACGGAGATTACGGGCGGGCCTCTGCGGCCGCCGGCATTTCTTGCCAGGCATTGACGCTGCACCCTGAAGACGGCTTTGCCATGGATTGGGCAGGCCTTGAGGGCTTGCTTGAGGTCCCGGCCCTGGTCTTTCTCGGTCAGCCTGGAAATCCGGCCGGGACGCTGCTCGAACCGGAGCGCATTCTGGATCTGGCCGACCGGCACCCAAAGAGTTACTTTCTTATTGATGAAGCATTCGCCGATTTTGTCCCGCAGCTTTCACGGCTGGGTGCGACGGTCCGTGCGAATCTGTTTGTACTGCATTCCCTTACCAAGTTCTATGCGGTGCCGGGACTGCGTCTGGGCCTTGGCTATGGCAGCGCAGATGTTTGTGCGGCCATAGCGGCCCTGCTCCCGGACTGGAGCGTCAACGCCCTGGCCCAGGCCGTGGGCGAAGAGGCTTTGCGTGACGCCGAGTACTCAAGGCATACCATGGGCGCGGTGAATGACCTGCGCTCTCGTCTGCAAGCTGATCTTGCGGGGCTCGGGCTGAAGGTTTTTCCGGGCAGTGCCAACTATCTGCTCTGCCGCAGTGAAAAACCGGATGCCTTCGCCTTACAGGAGCGGCTGGCCAAAAGCCGCATTCTGATCCGCAACTGCGCCAACTACGCTGGTCTGGATTCCCGTTATTTTCGTGTGGCCGTTCGTAGCGCCGAGGAGAACGGGCGTCTTATGGAGGCCCTTTCAGAAATTTTCGGATCGGCCAGGTCCCGCAGTCAATCCGTGCGCAAAACCCCGGCCATTATGCTGCAGGGGCTCTCGTCCAACGCGGGCAAGTCGGTTCTGACGGCCGCCTTGTGCCGGATATTCCTGCAGGACGGGCTTTGCGTTGCTCCGTTCAAGGCCCAGAACATGTCGCTTAACTCCTTTGTGACCCGGGACGGCGGGGAAATGGGCCGCGCCCAGGTCCTGCAGGCCCAGGCCTGTCGGATGGAGCCGGACGTGCGCATGAACCCGGTGCTCCTGAAGCCCAATTCGGAGACGGGTTCCCAGGTCATCGTGCTCGGCAAGCCCGTGGGCAACATGAGCGTGGGGCAGTACATCCGTTTCAAGCCGCAAATTTTCGAGACCATCACCTCGGCTTACGACGGGCTCGCAGCACAGGCCCAGGTCATGGTGCTGGAAGGAGCGGGCAGCCCGGCCGAGGTCAACCTCAAGTCCCACGACGTGGTCAACATGCGCATGGCCCGCCATGCCGGGGCCAAGGTGCTGCTGGCCGGAGACATCGATCGGGGCGGGGTTTTTGCCTCCTTTGTAGGCACCATGGAGGTCATGGAGGAATGGGAGCGGGCGCTGGTGGCGGGGTTTGTCGTCAACCGTTTCCGGGGCAGACAGGACCTGCTTGGAGACGCCATCGATTACGTCCGCCGTTTCACCGCTGTGGAGACTCTGGGTGTGGTGCCTTTTTTGCCAAATCTGGGACTGCCCGAGGAGGATTCAGTCACGTTCAAAGAGGCTCGGCCCTTTGGCAGGCGAGCCGAACTTCGCGTCGTGGCCGTGGATTTGCCGCATATTTCCAATTTCACGGATCTTGATGCGCTGGGGCTCGAGCCGGATGTGGATCTGCGCATCGCCAGAAATCCCGAGGATCTGGCTGGCGCTGATGTCATCATCCTGCCGGGGTCGCGCAACGTGTTCGCGGATCTGGATTATCTGTGGGGTTCGGGCATGGCCGAGGCCGTTCTGGACAGCCGGGCCGAAATCGTCGGAATCTGCGGCGGGCTGCAGATGCTGGGGACTTGCATAACGGACCCCTCCCTTGTCGAAAGCGCGGGGGCGTCTGCCCGGCCTTTGGGTTTTCTGCCTTTGGCCACGCAAATGGCTGTGGACAAGGTCTTGTGCCAGGCGTGCTGCGTGCACCTGCCTTCGGGGGAAACGATCCGTGGATATGAGATTCATCATGGACGCACGCGCGTGCTGGAGGGGCAGATCGAGCCACTCATGACCCGTGTCGACGAAACCGTGATCGGATGGGGCCGTGCCGACGGCATGGTCTGGGGCACCTATCTGCACGGAGTTTTTGATGCCGATGGGTTCCGGCGTTTCTTTCTGGATCGCCTTCGGGTGCGAAAGGGGCTGCGTCCTCTAGGGTCGGTGCAGGTGGCCTACGACCTTGAAGCCGCGCTGGAACGCCTGGCCTCGGTGGTGCGGGAGAGTCTCGACATGGAGCGGATTTACCGCCTTCTGGATTGAGATCGCCCGCTCAGGCGTTTTTTATGACGCGTACGCGCGTCTCGTAGTAGGGAGTGCCGCGTCCCACGGTGCTTGAGATGTCCGGGGTCAGTCGGTTCAGTCCGTGCCCGGCCTTGAGCCAGCCTCCGCGTTCAGCCACCAGAATGTCACGCCGCTGTCCGGGTTTTACTTCAAGTATGGCCCGGACAGCCCCTGTCCGGCTTTCCACCGTCACTTCTTCCCCATTATCCAGCCCGAGGCGGCTTGCCTCCTCTTCCGCCAGGACGACCACGGGCAGCGGATCATGTTCGGCCAGGGTCCTTTCGGAACAGATGAATCCGTGAGGGGCGATGGTCAGCAGCCTGTATGGGTATGCTGGGTCGGAGCGGTCAAGATCAGCGGGCTTGAACTCGGTCATGAACTGAAACCTGCCCGAGGGTGTGGAAAATTTTTTGTCCGCGTAGGGGACCATGGGCGCATCCAGCCGGAAGGCTTTTTTTTGCAGATCCGCCATGGAGCATCCCTGCTCCCGGATGGGCGCGCAGATGTCGTGCAGCCAGTCCTTGACGCTGCGCTGGAAACGGTCTGTAAAGTCGAAGCGTCCGGCCAGGTCGTGAAACATCTCGAATTCGCTTCGGCACTCGCCCATGGGCGCGATGGCCGGGTTGACCGGGCCAACATGATTGTGGCCGTAGCTGGCCATGACGTCCTCTTCCTCCAGAAACGTCGTGGCCGGCAGGAAGACGTGGGCCTGGTCGGCGGTGTCGTCCAGAAAGTGCCCGGAATAGACCACGAATTCGGCGTGCTGGAACGCGGCAGTCATTTTGGCCGTGTTCGGGGCCATGCACACGGGGTTGGCGGCCGTGACGTATATCATGCGGATTTCGGGGTCGCGAGCGCACAGGATCTCCTCTCCGATGCGCGGCAGCAGCAGGGTCCGTCGCGGCGGGTTCAGGTCATCGCCCCAGAATTTCTGGTCGAAGGGCCCGTATTCCTCGAAACCCTGGCTGACTCCTCCTCCGCAGACCCCGATGTTGCCGCTGATGGCGGCCAGCGCGTCGATGGCCCGGATGGACAGATGGGCCTGCCTGTGGCGGTGCATGCCCCAGCCAAGCAGGATGGCTGTCGGTTTTTGGCGCATGAGGGTTTCGGCCAGGAAGCGAGCATCCTCCACATCCGTGTCGCAGCGCGCGCACAATTCTTCCACGCTGTGCCGGGCCAGAATGCGTAGGTAGTCGTCTGCGTCCACCGCATGGTTTTCCATGAAGTTGCGGTCTTCGGCCCCCTGCGCCAGGATGAGCTTGGCCACGGCCATGGCCAGAAAGGCGTCGGCGCCGGGTCTGGGCGCGATATGCCTGTTCGCGAGAGATGCTGACTTGCTGGATACCGGGTCGATGAGCACGACCCTGCCGCCGCGCCGCCGTATCTCGCGAATGACGGGGACGAGGCTGATGTTGGTCGAGACGGGGTTGCGCCCCCACAGGATCATGGACGCGCTGTTGGCGTGGTCCAGAGGATCGTGGGATACGCGCCTGCCGAAATCAAGATCCTGGGCGCTCTGTCCCGTCCCGCCGCATAGCGATCCCACCGGCGTGGTCACACCGCCGAAAAGATTGAAGAAGTAGCGGTTCAGGAGTTTCAGGGCCGTGCGCTCCCCATATCCCTGATAGTAGAGGATGGCCTCGGGTCCTGACTCGGCGGCGATGGACTTCAAGCGGCCGGCGACAATATCCAGCGCTTCGTCCCAGGTGGCGTCTCTCCACGCATGGGAGCGCCGGTCGCGGATCAGCGGGCGGGTGATGCGCTCAGGACTGTAGATCCGCTTGATGTATCGCGCCGCCTTCACGCAGGTCAGCCCCCTTGTAATGGGGTGACCGGGATTCCCCTTGAGGGCGATCAGACGGCCGTCGCATGTTTCGGCCAGGAGGCCGCAGGTGTTGGGACAGTCTCTGGTGCAGGTGGTCACGATTGTTTCATTCATTATGTAAAGGGGGCTGATGATTTTGATGGATTGCGCGTTTCCTTTATGTACGCGAGGCATATTCCGCCACTTGACCGGTATCGTCAATCAAGCCCTAGGCAAGCTTTGGCAGGGGCCGGAAAACTCCAGCCAGCTTGACAATTCTCAGCCCTCGTGCTCCCCAGGACAGCCATGAAATCCTTCATTCTTGACCCCGAAACATCTGTGCGTGGGCGGCTTGCCCCCAGTCCGACCGGACATCTTCATCTCGGCAACGCCTGGTCCTTTCTGCTGTGTTGGCTTGCGGTGCGCTCTGCCGGAGGACGGATGGTGCTGCGCATGGAGGATATCGACCCCGAGCGTTCTCGTTCGCACTTTGCAGAAGAGATCATGCGTGACCTTGCGTGGCTCGGCCTTGACTGGGACGAGGGGCCGGATCTGGGTGGCCCTTATGCGCCCTACACGCAGCAGGAGCGCCTGGAGCGCTATGCGGAGGTCATCGAGGCATTGACCCGCCTTGGCCATACGTATCCGTGTTACTGCACGCGCAAGGAACTCAAGACCATGGCCTCCGCGCCTCATCTCGAAGACGCCGGGCCGGTCTATCCGGGCACCTGTCTGCAGCTAGGTGCCGCCGAGCGCATGGAGCGGGAGGCGCAGGGCAGGCGCCCGTCCCTGCGCCTGCACGGTGGCGGAGAGACACGTTTCGAAGACCTCTTGCATGGCGAGATCCGCCTGGGATGGGCGGAATGCGGGGGAGATTTTCCGCTGCGCAGGTCAGACGGAGTCATCGCCTATCAACTGGCCGTGGCCCTTGACGACATGGACCAGGCCATAAACCTGGTGGTTCGGGGCGCGGACATCCTGCCGTGCACGCCGCGCCAGATCTATCTATTCAAGCTTCTGCATGCGCCGGCTCCTCGCTATGCCCATGTGCCCTTGCTGCTTGATCACGAGGGAGTGCGTCTGGCCAAGCGTCATCAATCGCTGGAAATGCGGGCGTTGCGTGACAAAGGAGTCTCTTCAAAGGCTGTGGCGGGGTTTCTTGGACATCTGGCGGGCTTGCTGCCCGAGCGCATCGCGGCGACGCCTGCGGAGATGGTGTCCGAGTTTGCGTGGGACAAGATCCCGGGCAGACCGGTGGTTCTTGAGAATGATATCGAAAGTGTCTTGAATCTCATTTCTTGAAAATCATATATTTCATGCTGTTAGTGTGTATTTGACGAACTGCCTTGAAGAAATTTTTGAAAAGGGTGAATTTTTTGTTGACGGGCGTCGATGAGTTCACATAGAGGCTTCTTCCGCGATGAGGAACACCTCTTCCGGACAAAGCAAAGTTCATTGAGATTTTCATATATTTCGTCCTGGTGACCACGGCGGAGGGGAACCACCCGATTCCATTCCGAACTCGGAAGTTAAGACCTCCAGCGCCGATGATACTGCAAGTTCAC